>NZ_DJUS01000171.1:0-14987 GCF_002438365.1 Pseudomonas sp. UBA6276 | reverse complement strand
CGATTGCCGTCGATCAGCGCCAGTTTTGGCGTGATGCTCAGGCCCTGTACCGCCCGCTGCATGGCCAGCATGGTCGCGTGCAGAATGTTCAGGCGGTCGATCTCTTCGACCTCGGCACGGGCGATACACCAGGCCAGCGCTTTCTCGCAGATTTCGTCGTAGAGCAATTCGCGACGCGCTTCGGTGAGTTTCTTCGAATCGTTGAGGCCCAGGATTGGCCGACGCGGATCGAGGATCACCGCCGCCGTCACCACCGCGCCACACAACGGGCCACGGCCGACCTCATCGACACCGGCGACCAACTCTTCGACCAGATCGAAATCCAGGCCCATTTGCAGTTGCCTGCTTGTCTGTAGAGGCTTAGCCATCGTTCCTGCCTATCAGTTGCAGCACGGCGTCGGCCGCCTGGTTGGAGGCGTCGCGGCGCAGCGTGCGGTGAATCGCGTCGAAACCGCTGGTCTGCTCCTCGCCACCGGCCAGCAGCGGCAGCAAGCGCTCGACCAGCGCCTGGGGCGTAGCGTCATCCTGCAGCAGCTCGGGCACCAGCATGCGCTGGGCCAGGAGGTTGGGCAACGACACGTAGGGGCTCTTGACCATGCGCTTGAGAATCCAGTACGTCAGGGGCGCCAGTCGATACGCAACCACCATCGGGCGCTTGTACAGCAGGGCTTCCAAAGTGGCCGTACCGGAAGCGATCAATACCGCGTCACAGGCAGCCAGCGCCGTATGCGAGTCGCCGTCGAGCAAGGTCACCGGCAGCGTGCGCCCCGCAAGCATCTGCTCCAGTTGCGCCCGCCGCTGGGGGGTGGCACAGGGAATCACGAAGCGTGCATCCGGTTTCGACTGCAGCAGCAACTGGGCACTGTCGAGGAACAGCTCGCCCAGCCGGCCGACTTCCCCACCGCGACTGCCGGGCATCAACGCCACCAGCGGGAACTCGCCGGCCAGGCCCAGCTGGGTGCGGGCCTGGCTACGGTCCGCCTGCAGGGCGATGGTATCGGCCAACGGGTGACCGACGAAACGCACCGGCACGCCCTGCTCCTCGTAGAAGCGAGCCTCGAAGGGCAGCAACGTGAGCATAAGGTCGCAACCCTGGCGAATCTTCAATACACGCTTCTGCCGCCATGCCCAGACCGAGGGGCTCACGTAGTGCACGGTCTTGATCCCGGCCTGGCGCAGCTTGAGTTCGATGTTCAGGGTGAAGTCGGGTGCGTCGATGCCGATGAACACGTCCGGCTTGCAGGCAATCAGCTCGGCAATCAGCTGCTTGCGCCGCGCCAGCAGTTCGCGCAGACGACCCAGCACTTCGACCAGGCCCATCACTGCCAGGCGCTCCATGGGGAAGCGACTGACCAGCCCCTCGGCTTCCATCAGCGGGCCGCCGACGCCGATGAACTGGATATGCGGATGGCGCGCCTTGAGCGCACGCATCAGCCCGGAACCCAGGATATCGCCACTGGCTTCGCCTGCCACCAGTGCCACGGTCAGCGGTGCGGGGTGAGACATCAGCGGGTGATGCCGCGAGTCGAGGACTGGATCGACTTGAGGAACACGTCGACTTCAGGGTGCAGCCGCGCAGGTTCTTCCAGATCGAGCAGCGCCTGCTCGACGGTCAGGCCACGGCGGTAGACCGTCTTGTAGGCACGGCGCAGCGCGTGGATCGCTTCGTCGCTGAAACCGCGGCGGCGCATGCCTTCGAAATTCATGCTGCGAGCTTCGGCCGGGTTGCCGAATACCGTGACATAGGCCGGTACATCCTTGCCGATGGCGGTACCCATGCCTGAAAAGCTGTGGGCGCCAATGTGGCAGTACTGGTGAACCAAGGTGAAGCCGGAGAGGATCGCCCAGTCGTGAACATGCACATGGCCGGCCAAAGCGGTGTTGTTGACCAGAATGCAGTGGTTGCCGATCACGCTGTCGTGCCCGATATGGGCATAAGCCATGATCAGGTTGTGGTCGCCCAGGGTGGTTTCGGCGCGGTCCTGCACGGTGCCACGGTGGATGGTCACGCCTTCGCGGATGACGTTGTGGTCACCGATGACCAGGCGGGTTTCCTCGCCTTTGTACTTGAGGTCCGGCGTGTCTTCCCCGATCGAGGAAAACTGGTAGATGCGATTGTGCCTGCCGATGCGGGTCGGCCCCTTGAGAATGACGTGAGGACCGATCACGGTACCTTCACCAATTTCCACGCCCGCACCAACGATCGACCAAGGGCCGACTTCGACACCATCTGCCAATATGGCGGACGGATCGATGATGGCGCGAGGGNNCAATCAAACTCATAGCTTGCGTTCCGCACAGATGATCTCGGCCGAGCAGACCGGCTTGCCATCGACCGAAGCCTTGCAGTCGAACTTCCAGATCTGGCGCTTGCAACTGATGAACTTGGCTTCCAGGATCAACTGATCACCCGGCAGCACAGGCTGGCGAAAACGCAGCTTGTCCGAACCCACGAAGTAGTACAGCGTGCCGTCGGCCGGTTTCACGTCGAGCATCTTGAAACCGAGAATACCGGCGGCCTGGGCCATGGCCTCGATGATCAGCACGCCCGGCATGATCGGGTGCGCGGGAAAGTGACCATTGAAGAACGGCTCGTTGATGCTGACATTCTTGTAGGCGCGAATGCTCTGGCTTTCGACGTCCAGCTCCACGACCCGATCCACCAACAGGAAGGGATAGCGGTGCGGCAGGTATTCGCGAATCTCGTTGATGTCCATCATTTCGGGGGGAAGCCTGTAGTAAAGATAGGGAGCGCGCGGCTGACGCGCGACACTCCTATTGCAAATCAAGGGGCAGTCTAGCGGCTGGGCACACTTGATATGGAAAAGGTATCAGCCATCAGATGACGCTTTACCGCCTTGGGTCACTGCCTCGACATGCTTTTCCACCTGCTTGAGGCGCCGAGCCATGTCATCCAGATGCCGCAATCGCGCAGCGCTCTTGCGCCACTCGGCTGCCGGCTGCATCGCCGTACCCGAGGAATAGGCACCCGGCTCGGTGATCGAATGGGTCACCATGGTCATGCCAGTGATGAATACCCCATCGCAGATCTCGATGTGCCCGACCAGGCCTACACCGCCTGCGAGCATGCAATTCTTGCCGATCTTGCTGCTTCCCGAAATGCCAACGCAGGCTGCCATGGCGGTGTTGTCGCCAATCTGCACGTTGTGGGCAATCTGGATCTGGTTATCGAGCTTCACGCCATTGCCGATCACGGTATCGGCCAGTGCACCACGGTCGATGGCGGTATTTACACCGATCTCGCAGTCGTCGCCGATGCTGACGCCGCCGATCTGGGCGATCTTCTGCCAGACGCCTTTCTCGTTGGCAAAGCCGAAGCCCTCGCCACCCAGCACGGCTCCGGATTGGATGACTACTCGCTTACCGATGCGCACGTCGTGATAGAGCGTGACCCGGGGCGCCAACCAGCCGCCCTCGCCGATCTCGCAGCGTGCACCGATGAAACAGTGCGCACCGACGGTCACACCGGCCGCGATCCTGGCCCCGCTCTCCACGACCGCGAACGGCCCGACACTGGCAGCAGCATCGACCTGGGCATCGGCAGCGATGACCGCAGTAGGGTGCACACCCGTGCTGGCGCGGGGCTTGGGATCGAACAAGTGGGAGATGCGCGCATAGGCCAGATATGGGTCGGGAACGATCAGCGCGTCGCCCTTGAACCCTTCTGCATCAGCGGCCTTGAGCAGTACGGCCCCGGCATGGCTGTCGGGCAGAAACTTGCGGTACTGCGGATTGGCCAGAAAGCTGAGCTGAGCTGGGCCGGCCTCCTGCAAGGTGGCCAGCCCAGTGATGATCTTCTCCGGGTCGCCACTGACCGTGGCGCCCAGGAACTCAGCCAGCTGACCGAGCTTCATGGTCGCTGTCATATCAGCGCGACTGATTCATGCGCTCGATGACCTGGCGAGTGATGTCGAACTGAGGTTTGACATCAATCACCGCACCGCGCTCCAGCACCAGGTCGAAGGCACCTTTCTTGATGACTTCTTCGACGGCGCCGTCAAGCTTGGGCTTGAGCTGCTTGAGCATTTCGCGGTCGGCAACGGCCTTGGCTTCGTTCAGTTCCTTGGACTGGAACTGGAAGTCGCGGGCTTTCTGCTTGAATTCGAGTTCCAGGCGCTCGCGCTCGGGCTGGGCCATCTTGTCGCCACCGGCGACCAGACGGTCCTGAATGCTCTTGGCGCTGCTTTCCAGGGTCTTGAGCTTGCTCAACTGCGGACCGAATTTCTTCTCGGCATCGACAGCGTATTTCTTGGCCGCGTCAGACTCGAGCAGTGCCATCTGATAGTTCAGAACGGCGATTTTCATGTCGGCGAAAGCCGGAGTGGCACCCAGCGAGGCGGCGAGGGTCGCGGCCAGAACAACCATTTGAGTCAACTTGCGCACAATAAACTCCTACAAAATCCGTTGTTGTTGCCAAGGAGCAGACCTTAGAAGGTCTGACCCAGAGAGAATTGGAAGACTTGGGTTTCGGCGTTGTCAGGTTTCTTGACCGGCATTGCCAGGCTGAAGCTCAACGGGCCCAGGGCGGTGATCCAGGTCACACCCAGACCGGCGGAGACGGCCATGTTGGCGATGTCGATGTCGTTGCAACGGACGGGTTCACCGGTTGCAGTTTTGCTGTCGTTGCAGTTGGTATCAAATACGTTACCAACGTCGACGAACAGGGAAGTACGCAATGAGCGCTGATCCTTCACGAACGGCAGCGGGAACAGAACTTCGGCACCACCGGTGATCTGTACGTTGCCGCCGAATGCCAGTGGATCCTGGTCCGGGTCTGCGAGGGTGCCTCGGGCATCGTTCTTTTGACTCGGAGTACTACGCGGACCCAACGTACTGTCCTTGAAACCACGTACCGAGTTGAAACCACCGGCGTAATAGTTCTCGTAGAACGGCAGGCCGTCGGTTGAACCGTAACCATCGCCATAGCCCAGTTCGGTGTGGAAGCGCATGGTGTAGTTTTCGGTGACCGGCACGAACGCTTGGTTGCGATAGTCGATCTTGAAGAACGACAGGTCGCTGCCCGGAATGGTGATTTCACCGGTCAGGCTTTGCGAGGCACCGCGGGTCGGCAGTACACCCTTGTTCAGCGTTGACGAAGACCAGCCGGCCGAAGCCTTGAAGTTGGTGAAGTTCTCACCTTCCTTCTCGATGAAGTCGAAAATCTCTTCAACGGTGTATTTACCGGTCTTGATCTTGTCGTTCTGCACGCTCAGGCCAAAGGTCAGGCGCGAGGTTTCACTGATCGGGTAGCCGAAGTTCATGCCGGCGCCCAGGCTGTCCACCGCGTAGCTGGCCACGTCGACGTCGAGGTCGTCGTAGTCGGTGGTGCGGTAGAACGCGTTGTAGCCCAGGCTGACGCCGTCCGGCGTGTAGTAGGGGTCGGTGTAGCTGAAGTTGTAGCGGCTCTGGTACTCGCTGCGGGTCAAGCCGATCGACACGCGGTTACCGGTACCCAGGAAGTTGTTCTGGCTGATCGAACCACCCAGGATCAGACCGGCGCTCTGGGCGAAGCCGACGCTGGCGGTGATCGAACCCGACGCCTGCTCTTCCACGGCGTAGTTGACGTCGACCTGGTCATCGGTACCGGGCACGGCCGGCGTTTCGACGTTCACTTCCTTGAAGAAGCCGAGGCGCTCGAGGCGGGTCTTGGATTGGTCGATCAGGTAGGTCGACGCCCAGCCGCCTTCCATCTGGCGCATTTCACGGCGCAGCACTTCGTCTTCCGACTTGGTGTTGCCACGGAAGTTGATGCGGTTGACGTAGGCACGCTTGCCCGGGTCGACCACGAAGGTGATGTCCACGGTGTGGTCTTCGTCGTGCGGCTGAGGCACGCCGTTGACGTTGGCGAAGGTGTAGCCGTCGTTACCCAAGCGGCGGGTGATCAACTCGGAAGTCGAGGTCATGACCTTGCGCGAGAACACCTGGCCCTTCTTCACCAGCATCAGCTGCTGGACCTGATCTTCAGGCACTTTCAGGTCACCGCTGAGCTTGACGTCACGAACAGTGTACTTTTCACCTTCGTTGACGTTGACGGTGATGTAGACGTGCTTCTTGTCCGGCGTGATCGACACCTGGGTGGAGGCGATGTCCATGTTGATGTAGCCGCGGTCCAGGTAGTAGGAGCGCAGACGCTCCAGGTCACCGGACAGCTTTTCGCGTGCGTACTTGTCGTCGTTGCGGAAGAACGACAGCCAGTTGGATGTCTTGAGTTCGAACAGGTCGGTCAGGTCTTCCTCGGGGAATACCGAGTTGCCCACCACGTTGATGTGCTGGATGGCCGCGACCGTGCCTTCGTTGATGTTGATCTTCAAGGCCACACGGTTGCGCGGCTGGGTGACCACTTCGGTGTCGACCGACGCCGAGTAGCGACCCTGGGCGACGTACTGGCGCTGCAACTCGTTGCGCACGCCTTCGAGGGTCGCACGCTGGAAGATCTCGCCTTCGGCCAGGCCGGACTGCTTGAGGCCCTTCATCAGGTCTTCGGTGGAGATGGCCTTGTTGCCTTCGATGTCGATACTGGCCACCGAAGGTCGTTCGACCACGGTGATCACCAGGACATTACCGTCCCGGCCCAGTTGGATATCCTGGAAGAACCCGGTTTTAAAGAGTGCACGGGTCGATTCCACCAGGCGACCGTCGTCGGCCTGGTCACCTACGTTCAACGGCAACGCGCCAAACACGCTGCCAGCGGAAACCCGCTGCAGACCGTTGACACGAATATCGGAGATGGTGAAGGACGCGGCGTGAACTTCAGCGATCATCAGTACGGCAAGAACCGCAGTTAGCAGCAGACGTTTCATGAAGTCCTTTCTTATTCCAACTGGCAATAAACAAACTGCCGCAAAAGCGGCAGGTTCGCGAACGAGCGAAGCGTTACAGTCGACCCAGATCGTTTATCAGGGCAAGTAACATGACCCCAACCACCAGACTGATGCCGATCTGGATTCCCCAACCCTGTACCCGATCGGACACTGGGCGACCACGCACCCATTCGATCAGATAGAACAGCAGATGCCCCCCATCCAGTACTGGAATGGGCAGCAAATTGAGAACTCCGAGGCTTATGCTCAGGTAGGCGAGGAAATTCAGGAAATCCCCAAAACCCGACTGGGCCGAAGCGCCCGCCACTTTAGCAATGGTTATCGGTCCACTCAAGTTTTTTACCGACAGCTCGCCGAACAGCATTTTCTTCAGCGAATCAAGGGTCAGCACGCTCATGGTCCAGGTACGCCTGGCGCCTTCGACCACGGCATCGAGCGGCCCGAAGCTGACTTCGCGCAGCATCTGTGGTGGCCACTCGACCGGTTTCACCCCGGCGCCCAGGTACCCCGTGGCTTTACCCTCGCCCTTTGAGACCAGGTTTACCGGTACGTCCAGTTGGGCATTGTCACGCTCCACGCGCAATACGATTCGACTGTCCGGGCGCTGGCGCACCAGGTCCACGACCTGCTGCCAATCGCCCAGTGGCTGGCCGTCCAGTGCCAACAGACGGTCCCCGTTGCGCAGCCCAGCGGATTGGGCCGGACCGTTCGGATCGAGTTCGGCCAGGATCGGCTCCAGCGCTGGGCGCCACGGACGGATGCCCAGCGAGCGAATCGGATCAGGTTCTTCGGAACCCTGCAGCCACTGGCTCAGGGCCAGCGAACGAGTAGTCTCGGCATCGGAACCCGGCTCGCGTACGGTCAGTTGCAAGGACCCGGTTTCACCCAGTCGACGGACCATCTGCAGGTTCACCGCTGCCCAACCTGCAGTGCTCTCGCCATCTACCGCAACAATTTCTTCGCCCGCCATCAGACCGGCGGTTGCTGCAATGCTGCCCGGCTCGACCGATCCGACCACCGGCTTGAGTTGCTGGGTACCCAGCATCGCCAGCAGCCAGAAGAACACCAAGGCCAGAAGAAAGTTGGCCGCCGGTCCGGCAGCGACGATGGCGATGCGCTGACGCACACTCTTGCGATTGAAGGACTGGTCAGCCTGGTCGACCGGCACCTCGCCCTCACGCTCGTCGAGCATCTTGACGTAGCCGCCCAAGGGAATGGCCGCAACGACGAACTCGGTGCCCTGGCGGTCGTGCCAGCGCAGCAGCGGCGTGCCGAAGCCTACCGAAAAACGCAGCACCTTGACGCCACAGCGCCGTGCGACCCAGAAGTGGCCAAACTCGTGAAAGGTAACCAGCACCCCCAATGCCACCAGGGTGCCGATAATCATGTAGAGCGCACTCATAACTCTCTCCGAACGACGGCCATACGGGTGTCAGTTCCCGTGCTGGTTCAACCACTGCTGGGCCAGATCCCGCGCGCGGGCGTCCGCGGCGAACACCGTGTCGAGCGTATCCAGCGCAACGACAGGCTCCTGGTTCAAGACGTCTTCGATCATACGCGGGATCTGCGGATAGCGTATGCGACGCTCGAGGAACGCCGCCACGGCAATCTCGTTCGCCGCGTTGAGCATGGCCGGGGCGCTGTCGCCCGCCTCCGCCGCCTGCCGCGCAAGACGCAGGCAGGGAAACCGCTGCTCGTCCGGCGCCTCGAAATCCAGCCGGGCGATGGCGAACAGGTCCAGAGGTGCCACGCCGGAGTCCACACGTTGAGGCCAGGCCATGGCATGGGCGATTGGCGTGCGCATGTCGGGGTTGCCCAACTGCGCCAGCACCGAGCCGTCGACATAGTCGACCAGGGAATGGATCACGCTCTGCGGATGGACCACGACCTCGATCTGGGCCGGACGCGCATCGAACAGCCAGCAGGCCTCGATCAGCTCCAGCCCCTTGTTCATCATGCTCGCCGAATCGACGGAGATCTTGCGCCCCATCGACCAGTTCGGATGGGCGCAGGCCTGCTCTGGGGTGACTTGTTCCAACTGCTCAAGGGGGGTCTGCCGAAACGGACCGCCCGATGCGGTCAGCAGAATCCGGCGCACACCGACGTTGCTCAGGCCGCGCTCGAAGTCACCGGGCATGCACTGGAAAATCGCGTTGTGTTCACTGTCGATCGGCAGCACGACCGCGCCGCTGTCGCGCACGGCCTGCATGAACAAGGCGCCTGACATGACCAGTGCTTCCTTGTTGGCCAGCAGCACTTTCTTGCCCGCACGGACGGCGGCCAGCGTGGGGCGCAGGCCGGCTGCGCCGACGATAGCAGCCATGACCGCATCCACTTCCGGCGCCGCCGCCACCTGGCACAAGCCCTCCTCGCCTACCAGTACTTCGGTGCGAGACCCAGCTTGAAGAAGCGCTTGCTGCAAGTCGCTGGCACGCGCCGCAGTGGGCACCACGGCGAACACCGGACGGTGCACCAGGCACAGCGCCAACAGTTCGTCCATGCGTGAGAAACCGGTCAGGGCGAATGCGGCATAGCGGTCCGGATGCCGGGCGATGACGTCGAGCGTGCTCAGACCAATGGAGCCGGTTGCGCCCAGTACGGTAATACGCTGCACGCCGCTCACATCACGCCCCAGCCAGCGGCCCACAGCAGTACGGCGAACACCGGTACCGCTGCGGTCAGGCTGTCGATGCGATCGAGCACGCCGCCATGGCCGGGCAGCAGATTGCTGCTGTCCTTGATGCCGGAACGACGCTTGAACATGCTTTCGGTGAGGTCACCCACGACCGAAATGGCCACCACGATCGCGGCGCCGAGCAGGCCCGCGAGCATCTGGCCTACGCCCCAGTCACGCACCAGGCCAATGGCCAAGGTGATCAACAGGCTGGTCACCAGGCCACCGTAGAAACCTTCCCAGCTTTTGCCAGGACTGACCTGAGGTGCCAGCTTGCGCTTGCCCAGAGCCTTGCCGGTGAAGTAGGCGCCGATGTCGGCACCCCAGACCAGCACCATGACAGTCATGATCAGCCAGTTGCCCAGTGGCCAACCCTTGAGCAACACCAGGCCTTGCCAGGCAGGCAGCAGAATCAGCAGGCCGATGAGCAGCTTGCAGGCAAGGCTGGCCCAATGCTCGCTGGTGCGCGGGTATGTCAGGACCAGGAAAGTGGCCAGACACCACCACAGCACCGCAGCGCCGAGCACGAACGGCGCCAGACCGGGCGTCAGGTAAAGGAAGAACAACAGGCCCGCGACCACCGCCGCGAAGGCGATGCGCGCGGACTGCTTTTCGAAGCCGGCCAGGCGCGCCCACTCCCAGGCACCCAGGGTGACCACCACGCCGATGAACAGGGCGAAGCCTGCTCCTTCGAGCAGGAAAAAACCGCACAGGGCAATCGGCAGCAGGATCAGCGCAGTGATGATGCGTTGTTTAAGCATTAAGCACGGGCTCCGGCTTCCACCTGCTCGCTCGTTTTACCGAACCGGCGCTGGCGCGAAGCGAAATCGGCCAGCGCCGTGCGCATGGCTTCGTGTTTGAAATCCGGCCAGAACAGGTCGGAAAAATACAGCTCGGCATAAGCCAGCTGCCATAGCAGGAAGTTGCTGATGCGATGCTCGCCGCCGGTGCGGATGCACAGGTCCGGCAAGGGCAGGTCGCCTGTGGCCAGGCAGGTCTGCAGCAGATCGGGGGTGATGTCTTCCGGTTTCAGGTGACCGGCCTGGACTTCCCGCGCGAGACGCTGGGCCGCCTGAGCGATGTCCCACTGACCGCCGTAGTTGGCGGCGATCTGCAGGACAAAGCGGTCGTTGCCGGCAGTGGCCGCTTCGGCTTCACGCATGGCCGCCTGCAGTTCGGGGTGGAACCGCGAGCGGTCACCGATGATCCGCAGGCTGATGCGGTTGTCGTTCAGCCGACGCGCTTCGCGACGCAACGCGCTGAAGAACAACTCCATCAACGCCCCGACCTCGTCGGCCGGGCGCTGCCAGTTCTCGCTGGAAAAGGCGAACAAGGTCAGTACCTCGACCTTGGCCTCGGCACACACCTCGATGACCGCGCGCACGGCATCCACACCGGCCTTGTGCCCAGCGACACCGGGCAACAAACGTTTCTTGGCCCAGCGATTGTTGCCATCCATGATGATCGCAACATGCCGCGGTACCGTGGAAGGTACAGCCAACTTGGTCTTTTCCATGAGACGGACTAATTCCTTAAACGGCCATCAGGTCCGCTTCTTTCTGCTTCACGGCCGTTTCGATGTCCGCGACGAACTTGTCGGTCAGCTTCTGGATATCATCGGCGGCACGACGTTCTTCGTCTTCGCTGATTTCCTTTTCCTTGACCAGATCCTTGTACTGGCTCAAGGCATCACGACGGATGTTGCGCACGGCCACGCGGGCATCTTCGGCAGCGTCGCGGGCCTGCTTGGTGAAGCCCTTGCGGGTCTCTTCAGTCAGCGCCGGCATCGAGATCAGCAGCAGCTCGCCCAGGTTGGTCGGGTTGAGGTTGAGGCCGGCAGCACCGATGGCCTTGTCGACCGCAGCGAGCATGTTGCGCTCGAACGCAACCACCTGCAGGGTACGCGAGTCCTTCACGGTGATGCTGGCGACCTGGTTGATCGGGGTGTCGGCACCGTAGTAGGGAACCTGGACGCCTTCCAGGATGCTTGGGTGCGCCTTGCCGGTACGGATACGACCGAACGCGTGCTGCAGCGACTCCAGAGATTTCTGCATGCGCGCCTGCGCATCCTTCTTGATTTCGTTGATCATACTTCGCCTTCCTCGATCAGAGTTCCTTCGGCGCCGCCCACTACGATGTTCAGCAGAGCGCCAGGCTTGTTCATGTTGAATACCCGCAACGGCATCTTGTGGTCACGGCACAGGCAGATGGCGGTCAGGTCCATCACGCCCAGTTTGCGATCCAGTACTTCATCGTACGTCAGGCGGTCGAATTTCTCAGCATGCGGATCCTTGAACGGATCGGCCGTGTAGACACCGTCCACCTTGGTCGCCTTGAGGACCACGTCGGCATCGATCTCGATGGCGCGCAGGCACGCTGCGGAGTCGGTGGTGAAGAACGGGTTGCCGGTACCGGCGGCGAAAATTACCACATCGCCGGAATTGAGGTGACGAATACCCTTGCGACGATCGTAATGGTCGGTCACGCCGACCATCGAGATGGCCGACATGACGATGGCGGCAATGTTGGAGCGCTCCAGCGCATCGCGCATCGCCAGGGCGTTCATGACCGTGGCCAGCATGCCCATGTGGTCGCCGGTGACACGGTCCATGCCGGCCGCGCTGAGGGCGGCACCGCGGAACAGGTTGCCGCCGCCGATGACCAGGCCTACCTGAACACCGATGCCAACCAGCTGCCCCACTTCGAGGGCCATGCGGTCCAGCACTTTCGGGTCGATCCCGAAGTCTTCGGAGCCCATCAGGGCCTCGCCGCTAAGTTTGAGCAAAATGCGTTTATAGCGAGGTTGACGACCACTCACCTGCTGAGCCATTGCGTGTCTCTCCTGCGGCGTTTAATAAATTCTGGACGGGCCGGTGTACGGCGCGCCTAACTCTAGCTTGCGGCACTGCGACAGTACCACCGGACCTGCGCCTTGTAAGCGGCTAAATCCGGGTCCCGACTTTGAAAAAGAGGCTGCGCGCGTAAGCGGGCAGCCTCTTTGGGGCAACAGGACGAATCCGTCTTATTGCTTGCTGGCAGCGGCCACTTGTGCGGCAACTTCGTCAGCGAAGTTGTCGACAGGCTTCTCGATGCCTTCGCCTACCTTGAAGTAGGTGAACGAAACGATTTCAGCACCGGCTTTCTTGGCCAGGTCACCGACCTTGACTTCAGGGTTCTTGACGAACGCCTGCTCGACCAGGCTGGCTTCGGCGAGGAACTTGCTGATACGACCAGCAACCATTTTCTCGACGATTTCGGCTGGCTTGCCCTTGATCTTGTCTTCGTTCAGGCTCATGAAGACGCCCTTCTCACGCTCGATCGCTTCGGCCGAAACCTGCGATGGCAGCAGGAATTCCGGGTTGCTGGCAGCCACGTGCATGGCGATGTCGCGAGCCAGTTCGGCGTTGCCGCCGTTCAGGGCGACGATGACGCCGATCTTGTTGCCGTGCAGGTAGGCATCGACCACGTCGCCTTCCACACGCACCAGGCGGCGGATGTTGACGTTTTCGCCAACCTTGGCAACCAGGGCTTCACGAGCCGGCTCTTGAGCGGCGATCAGTGGAGCTGCGTCGGTCAGCTTGTCGGCGAAAGCCTTTTCAACGCTGGCGGCGACGAAGTTCTTGAAGTCGTCCTGCAGAGCCAGGAAGTCGGTCTGCGAGTTGACTTCCAGGATGACTGCGGACTTGTTGTCAGCGGCAACCTTGACGGCGATGGCGCCTTCGGCAGCAATGTTGCCGGCTTTCTTGGCGGCCTTGATGGCACCGGAAGCACGCATGTCGTCGATGGCTTTTTCAATGTCGCCGCCGGCCTTGGTCAAGGCCTTTTTGCAATCCATCATGCCTTCGCCGGTACGCTCGCGCAGTTCTTTGACCAACGCTGCAGTAATCTCTGCCATTTCAAATTCCTCTTGGATAGGTGTCTAACCATTCCACCCGTTAACGGGCGCTCAATTCTTGACCTTGCCAGCGGCTCTTTACAATTCGAGCGATGACGATGCCGGCAATGGTTCTCGAGGTGGCAAAAAGGGGGCCTAGCCCCCTTTTTGCGTACCGAGTAAACGCTGGGCGTCTAGACTCAGCCTTCTACCGCTGCGGCAGGTGCGTCCTGAACGTATTCTTCAGTACCGCCAGCCACGTGGTTGCGACCACGGATGACCGCGTCAGCCATCGAACCCATGTACAGCTGGATGGCGCGGATAGCGTCATCGTTGCCTGGGATGATGTAGTCAACGCCTTCAGGGCTGCTGTTGGTGTCGACGACGCCGATGACAGGGATACCCAGCTTGTTGGCTTCGGTGATCGCGATGCGCTCGTGGTCGACGTCGATGACGAACAGTGCGTCAGGCAGGCCGCCCATGTCCTTGATACCACCCAGGCTGCGATCCAGTTTTTCCAGATCACGGGTGCGCATCAAAGCTTCTTTCTTGGTCAGCTTGGTGAAGGTGCCATCTTCGGCCTGGGTTTCCAGGTCGCGCAGACGCTTGATCGAAGCACGGATGGTCTTGAAGTTGGTCAGCATGCCGCCCAACCAGCGATGGTCGACGTACGGCGAGCCGCAACGTGCTGCTTCCTCGGCCACGATCTTGCCGGCGGAACGCTTGGTACCGACGAACAGGATCTTGTTCTTGCCCTGGGCCAGGCGCTCTACGAAGGTCAGCGCTTCGTTGAACATCGGCAGGGTTTTTTCGAGGTTGATGATGTGGATCTTGTTACGCGCGCCGAAAATGTACTTACCCATTTTCGGATTCCAGTAACGGGTTTGGTGACCGAAGTGCACACCGGCCTTCAGCATATCGCGCATGTTGACTTGGGACATGATAGTTCCTTGATAAGTCGGGTTAAGCCTCCACGTATCCCAATGACCAACCCGTGGCAGAACCACCGGCACCCAGGTCATCGTGTCGACACGTGTGTGGGTTTGGTTGCTCCCGGGGCATCCCCGGAAAGCGGCGCATTTTATACCATAGCCGCCTCGATATAGAAACCTGAAATAGCGTCGATGCACAACGGCTTTTGCGCCGCTGCCGGATTCGCGCGACAATGGCGCCCATCACCTCTTATATAGAGGCGTCGTCAGCGCCGCGCGGCAGTCCGTGGTGGCTCTGGTAGAATCGCCTCGATTTCCAGCCTGCGAATGCGCGCAAGCGCTCAGAGAGCCCCGAATGACCGTGACCATCAAGACCCCCGAAGACATCGAGAAGATGCGAATTGCCGGCCGCCTGGCCGCCGAGGTGCTGGAGATGATCGCGCCTCACGTCAAGCCCGGCGTCACCACCGAAGAACTCGACCGCCTGTGCCACGACTATATCGTCAACGAGCAGCAGGCCATCCCTGCCCCGCTCAACTATAAAGGCTACCCCAAGTCGATCTGCACCTCGATCAACCATGTGGTCTGCCACGGCATCCCCAACGACAAGCCGCTCAAGAACGGTGACGTGCTGAACATCGACGTCACCGTGATCAAGGATGGCT
>NZ_DJUS01000175.1:8901-20762 GCF_002438365.1 Pseudomonas sp. UBA6276 | reverse complement strand
GCGCGCCGGCGCGGTAGCTGGCCGCCGCGCCGAAGAAGGTGAACACCACCATCAGCAGGATCGCCACCGGCTCCGGCCAGCTGGAACCGCTGCCCAGCGCGTAGCGGGTGAAGATGCCCCATGGAATGATCAGGGTCATGGTCAGGACCGACAAGCCGGCGATCCCGATGCAGACCCGGTACAGCAAGTCGTTCAAAAGCAGCACAGTGTTTTTCATGAGGCTCACCCAGCGGCGTGGGAGCGGGCGACTGCCGGCTCCCCCTTGGTGTTGACGGACAGGCTTACTTGACGGCTTCGATGCGGGTGATCAGCTCTTTGTACGGCGCGCCGTACTTGTCCCGTACTGGTTGAGTGGCGTCGTAGAAGGCTTTCTTCTGCTCTGGCGTCAAGGTGATGAACTCCACGCCACCGGCCTTGAGCTTGGCTTCCGCCTCGCTGGATTTCTTGTCCCACAGCACGCGCTCTTCCATCTGCGCCTCGCGGGCGAGCTTCTTCACCAGCGCCTGTTGTTCCGGGTTTAGCTTGGTCCAGGTGCCTTTCGCCATCACGATGGGCTCGGGGAGGATCAGGTGCTCGGTCAGCGTGTAGAACTTGGCGTTCTGGTAGTGGTTGTGTTCGAGCATGGTCGGCGGGTTGTTCTCCGCGCCGTCGATCACGCCGGTCTGCAGGGCGCTGAAAATCTCGCCGGTGGCCATTGCGATGCCATTTCCGCCCATCGCATTGATGGTTTCGATGAAGACCGGGTTACCCTGCACGCGGATCTTCATGCCTTTGAGGTCACTGATCTGACGTACCGGCTTCTTGCTGTAGAGGTTGCGGGTGCCGCCATCCATCCAGCCCAATGCCACCAGGTTGAATTCGGAATTGGTGATCTTGTCGAGGATCTCCTGGCCGATTTCACCGTCGATGATGCTGCGCATGTGCGCCTGGTCACGGAAGATGAACGGCAGGTTGAACACGTTCACGTCGGGCACCACCGGGCCGACGATGCCCAGGCTGACCCGGGTCATCTGTATAGCGTTGCTCTGAACCTGCTCGACCACTTCTTTCTCGGAACCCAGCACACCACCGGCGAACATCTTGAAGGTGATCTCGCCATTGCTCTGTTCTACGAGTTTCTTGCCCATCTCCTGCTCGGCCACCACCGGCGGATAACCGGCCGGGTGCACTTCGGCGAACTTGATGTTGATCGCGGCCTGCGCCAACCCGGACAGGCAGAAGGCGAGCGGGAGTGCTGCTACGAGTAACGTGCGTTTGAAATCCATGGATAACTCCAGCGTTGTTGTTGTTTTGGTGTCGCAAAGGATTCAGTTGTCGCCAAACGGTCCGGCAGCGACGAAGGCGCCACCCTGATAGACCATGGCCGGATCGTCGGCGGCGGGCATCGGTTGCGCGTCGATCTTGTCGCGGAAGACTTCTGAGCTGTCCTTGGGGGCGAAGCCCAGGTGCGCGGCATAGCGGTTGTCCCACCACACATCGCGGTTGGCCGAAGCGCCGTAGACCACGGTGTGGCCCACGTCCGGGGTGAACAGGCTCAGTTCGATGAGGCGGGTCAGGTCGTCGAAACTCAGCCAGGTGCTCATCATTCGGCGGTTGGCCGGCTCGGGGAACGAGGAGCCGATGCGGATGCTGACGGTTTCGATGCCGTAGCGATCGAAGTAGAAGGTGGCCAGGTCCTCGCCGTAGGACTTGGACAGCCCGTAGTAGCTGTCCGGACGCCGCGGCGAATGGGCATCGATGGTCTCGTCCTGCTTGTAGAAACCGATCACATGATTGGAGCTGGCGAACACCACGCGCTTGACGCCATGTCGCCGCGCCGCTTCGTAGATGTGAAAGACCCCGCAGATATTGGGGCCGAGGATGTCTTCGAACGCATGCTCCACCGATACGCCGCCGAAATGCACGATGGCGTCCACGCCTTGTACCAGTTCGTGCACGGCCTGCTTGTCGGCGAGATCGCACAACTGGAATTCTTCGGAGGTATCGGAACGGGTGTCGGTGGAGGCGGGAAGGGGGACGATATCGGAGAGCCGCAGGGTGCGGGCGAAGGGTTTCAGACTTTCTCGAAGCACCTTCCCCAGACCGCCGGCGGCGCCGGTCAGGAGAAGGCGATTGAAGGGATTCTGGACGGTGTGAATGCCTGTCATGAGCGAGTCCTTTTGTCGTTATTGTTTTTGTCATCTGTTGTCGTATGACTTGGCTCGGATTATCGACAGCTCTTGACGATCTTGTCAACGCGACTAATGTCAAAAGCCGCGTGTTAGCTCGACCGCTGCCGACAGGCGGGCGGCTGCTAGACCCTAGCTAGTGACGAATCCAGCGCTGGCGCATCCAGCCACTCAGGGCATCCACCCCCAGCACGAGCAGCAGCATGGCCAGAATGAGCGTGCTGGCGCGCGCTTCCTGGAACAGACTGAGGCTGACATAGAGCATCTGTCCCAGCCCGCCGGCACCGACGAAACCAAGGATGCTGGCCATGCGAATGTTGTTTTCCCAGCGGTACAGGGTATAGGCCAGCAGCTGTGGCCAGAGGTTGGGCAGGGTCCCGTAGCAGAACGCCAGCCAGGCGTTGCCGCCTTGCAGACGGATCGCGTTGGCAGGTTCGGGCGGGGTGTTTTCCAGCGCTTCGGCAAACAGCCGGCCGAGCACACCGGCCGTGTGCAAGGCCAGCGCCAAGGTACCAGCGTTGGGTCCGAGCCCGGCGGCCAGCACCATCAGCACCGCCCAGACCAGTTCGGGTACTGCACGCAAGGCATTGAGCAGCAGCTTGGCAAAACCCTGCATCGGCCAGCCCAATCGGCCGGCGGCGGGAATGGCCAGCAGCAAGGCGGCCATCGCGGCCAGCAACGTGCCCAGCGCCGACATCGCCAGCGTTTCCAGTGAGGCATGGCCCACGGCCCACAGGTGTCCGGCGGTGAAATCCGGAGACAGGAAGCGCGCCGCGTAACGGGCCATGTGACCCAGGCTGTCGGCATCGCCCAGGTTGAATGGGTTCAGGCCCAGATAGGCGAAGGAGGCGACCACCGCCAGGATGATGGCCACTACCAGAGCCGCATTGCCCAGGCGCCTCATGTGAAACGCCCTCGCAGCACCCGGCTGAGCAGGTCGGCGAACAGCACCAGCACGATGAACGTCAGCAGGATGCTGGCCACTTCGGCGGAAGCGAACATGCGCATCGACAGGTCGATCTGTTGGCCCAGGCCACCGGCGCCAACGAAGCCCATCACCACCGAGGCGCGCACTGCGCACTCCCAGCGATATACGGTGTACGACATCAGTTCGGCGGCAGCGGCCGGAAGCGTGCCATAGGCGAACGCGGCCAGGCGCCCGGCGCCCGCACGCATCAGGGCCTGTGCCGGACGTTGATCGATCGACTCGTAGATCTCGGCATACACCTTGCCGAGCATCCCCGCGTAGGTGATGGCAATCGCCAGCACACCGGCGGTCGGGCCCAGGCCCACGGCGCGGACGAAGAGCAGGGCCCAGACGATCTCCGGCACGCTGCGCAGAAAGATCAGCACGCCACGCACCGGCCAGCGCACGCAGGTGCCCGGCCAGCCAGGGCGAGCGCCGATGCTGGCCGCCGACAGCGACAAGGCGCGACTCGCCAGCAGGCTGGCGGGCACTGCAAGCACCAGCGCCAGAAACATGCCCGCGGTGGCGATGGCCAAGGTCTGCAAGGTCGCGTCCCACAGCAGCGCCAGAAAGTCCTGGTCATGGGCCGGCGGCCAGAAACCGGCCAGGAAGGCACCAGTGGATCGACTGACGGCTGGATCGAACAGCACGCCTGGGTTCAGCTCGGCCAGACGGATGCCGGGCCACAGCAACAGCACGGCCAGGGCGGCCAGCAGCAGCCGCGGCAGAGCGGCCGGATCGCAGTGGTGCCGACTCAGCATCGCGGCAGCCAGGGCGTCGCGGTGTCCGCTGACGTGGGGGCAGGGCTCAGCTGCGCGTTGGCATACAGGTCATCCAGGCGCTGTGGGGTGACTTCGGCAGCGCTCAGGTCGAAGGCGATCCGGCCGTCGCGCACGCCGATGATTCGTGGGAAGCAGGCCAATGCCAGCTCCACCGTGTGCAGGCTGGCCACCAAGGTGACGCGCTGTTCGCTGGCGTGCTGGCAGAGCAGGTCCAGGGTATGCCGGGCCAGCCTGGGGTCCATCGCCGAGACCGGCTCGTCGGCCAGCAACAGCGCTGGCTGTTGGTACAGGGCGCGAGCGATGCCAACGCGCTGCAATTGCCCGCCCGACAGCTGCTGGCATTGGGCGAACAGCTTGCCGTCCAGGTCCAGCCGCGCCAGCAGCGCACGGGCGCCGGCAATGTCTACTGGATGCAGGAGGTTGAGCAGGCTCTTGCCCAGACCCCATTGTCCCAGCTTGCCAGCCAGCACTGCCGTGACCACCCGTTGCCGGGGCGGCAGCGGCGGGGCCTGATGGATCAGACCGATGCGCGCGCGCAGGCGCTGTCGCGCGCGATTGCTCAACTGCCAGGGCTGCACGCCCAGCACCGCCAGCTCGCCAGCGCTGGGCTGCAGGGCGGTCGCCAGCACATTCAGCAAGCTGGATTTGCCGGCGCCCGACGGACCGATGATCGCCACGCGCTCCCCGGCGGCGATATTCAGATGCACGTCGCGCAGGGCCTGTACCCCGTTGCGGTGGCGCAGGTCGACGGCCGTCAGGCGCAGGGTCATTTCAACAGATCGGCAGCGCGGGCGGCGTCCTCGATGCCCTTGTAGTTCTCAGGCTTGGTGGGAATGAAGCGGCTGGCTGCCTGCAGGTCGAGGATCGCCTTGTCTGCAGGCTTGGCCGGATCGAGGGCGAGGAACGCCTGCTTGAGCTTTTCCGCCAGCGCCGGGTCGAGGGTGCCGCGCACGGTCCAGTTGTAGTCGAAGTAGGTCGGCGTGGTGGCAAACACCTTGACCTTGTTGGTGTCGACCTTGCCGCTGTCGACCAGCTTCTGCCAGACGCTGGCATTGAGCACGCCGGCGTCGACCTTGCCCGCCTGCACCCACGCTGCGGTGGCGTCATGGGCACCGGAGTAGGCGACGCGGCTGAAATAGGTTTCCGGCTTGATGTTGTCCTGCAGCATGAAATAGCGCGGCATCAGGCTGCCGGACGTCGACGAGATCGAGCCGAAGGCGAAGCTCTTGCCCTTGAAGTCGGCCAGCGATTTGACGTTCGGGTCGCTGGTGATGAATTTGCTGGTGAACTGGGCATCCTGCTCACGCTGCACCAGGGGAATGGCGTTGCCGGTTTTCTGGTTGACCTGGACGAAGGTGAAGCCGCCCAGCCAGGCCATATCCAGACGATCGGTGGCCAGCGCCTCGACCACCGCCGGGTAGTCGGCCACCGGCACGAACTCGACCTTCATGCCGGTCTGCTGCTCGAGGTACGCACCCAGCGGCTTGAACTTGCGCAGCAGTTCGGTGGGCGCCTCGTCGGGGATGGCGGACACCCGCAGAACGTCGGCGGCGAAGCTGGTGACCGCGCTGGCGCACAGGGCAAGGCCGGCAACCAGTGACAGGGAGCGCTTGAACATGGTGGGTCTCCGAAAGGTGGCGCAAGGCGCGCGGGCGAGGCCCGGTACGCGAGGATAGAAAAGGCGCGATTATAAGAGTCACTGCAGGAAAGGCCAGCTTTGATAGACTTCGCAGCCTGTTTCCCGGACCTCGAGAAGGCTGCCATGAATTCGCCCATCCGTTTGACCCAATACAGCCATGGTGCCGGTTGCGGCTGCAAGATCTCGCCCAAGGTCCTGGAAGTGATCCTGGCCGGCAGCGGCGCGCAGAACCTGGACCCCAGACTGTGGGTCGGCAATGCCTCGCGCGACGATGCTGCGGTGTACGCGATCGACGAGGAACGAGGAGTGGTGTCCACCACCGATTTCTTCATGCCCATCGTCGATGACCCGTTCGATTTCGGGCGCATCGCGGCCACCAACGCGATCAGCGACATCTACGCCATGGGCGGCGATCCGTTGATGGCCATCGCCATTCTCGGCTGGCCGGTCAACCTGCTGCCCCCGGAAGTGGCTCGCGAAGTGATCCGCGGCGGCCGTGCGGTGTGCGACGCCGCCGGCATTCCGTTGGCCGGCGGGCATTCGATCGACGCCCCCGAGCCCATCTTCGGCCTTGCGGTGACCGGCCTGGTCGACAAGCGCCACATGAAGCGCAACGACACCGCCCAGGTCGGCGACCGCCTGTACCTGACCAAGCCGCTGGGCATCGGTATCCTCACCACCGCCGAGAAGAAATCCAGGCTGCGCGACGAAGACGTCGGCGTGGCCCGCGACTGGATGTGCACCCTGAACAAGCCCGGCAGTCGCTTTGGCAAACTGGCCGGGGTCAGTGCCATGACCGACGTCACCGGTTTCGGCCTGCTCGGGCACCTGGTCGAGATGGCCGATGGCGCGCAACTGACCGCACGCCTGGACTACGCCGCCGTGCCGCGCCTGCCCGGCATCGATCACTACCTGCGCGAGGGCTGCGTGCCCGGCGGCACCCAACGCAATTTCGAAAGCTACGGCGAACGCATCGCTGCCCTGACCGATGAGCAGCGGGACCTGCTCTGCGACCCGCAGACCAGCGGCGGCTTGCTGGTCGCGGTCAGCGCCGCCGGCGAGGCCGAGTTCGTCGCCCTGGCCGCGGAACTGGGCCTGCAACTGGCACCCATCGGTAGTTTGGTCGAACGTCTGCCCCATGCGGTCGAGGTGATCTGATGCGTGACAACAGCAGCGACTACCGCGCGTTGTTCCTGGGCGATGTGCCGATGATGGATGCCCGCGCGCCGGTGGAGTTCGACAAGGGCGCCTTCCCCGGTGTGCACAACCTGCCGCTGATGGACGACCTGGAACGGCAGAAGGTCGGTACCTGCTACAAGCAGCACGGCCAGGAGGCCGCCATCGCTCTGGGCCACCGCCTGGTGTCGGGCGACATCAAGGAGCGCCGGATCGCGGCCTGGGCGGCATTCGCCAAGGCCAATCCGCACGGCTACCTGTATTGCTTCCGCGGCGGCCTGCGTTCGCAGACCGTGCAACGCTGGCTGCAAGAAGCCGGGATCGACTACCCGCGAGTGCTGGGCGGCTACAAGGCCATGCGCAGCTTCCTGCTCGACACCCTCGAACAGGCGGTGGAGCAATGCCGGTTCGTGGTGCTGGGCGGCATGACCGGCACCGGCAAGACCGACGTACTGGCGCAGTTGAGCAATGCCCTGGACCTGGAAGGGCATGCCAACCACCGCGGCTCCAGCTTCGGCAAGCGCGCGACCGGGCAGCCGGCGCAGATCGATTTCGAGAACCGCCTGGCCATCGACGTGCTGAAAAAGCGCGCCGCCGGCATCGAGCAGTTCGTGCTCGAAGACGAAAGCCGTTTGGTCGGCAGCTGCAACGTGCCGTTGTCCCTGCATCAGGGCATGCAGGGTTATCCCTTGGTGTGGCTGGAAGACAGCTTCGATAACCGTGTCGAGCGCATTCTGCGTGACTACGTGGTGGACCTGTGCGCGGAGTTCGTCAGCCTGCACGGCGAAGAGGGCCATGAGCTGTTTGCCGAGCGTCTGTTGCAAAGCCTGGATCGGATCTACAAGCGCCTGGGCGGCGAGCGACATCAGCGTCTGCAGGGCCTGATGCAGGCCGCGCTGGACGAACAGCAGCGCAGTGGTCAGGTCGATCTGCATCGCGGGTGGATCGAGGGGTTGCTGCACGAGTACTACGATCCGATGTACGCCTATCAGCGTGAAAGCAAGGCGTCGCGGATCGAATTCGCCGGCGACCAGGCCGCCGTGGTCGACTACCTGCGCGAGCGCCTGGCCAAAGGCTGAAAACCGCGGGCGCGGTTCGCAGCCAGGCTAGGTCGAGGCTTAGTTGATGCGCGGATGCTGTTCCACCAGAGACTTGCGCTTGGCTTCCAGCTCGGCGATCTGCGTGTCGATGTCTTCGATTTTCTGCTCGATGTTGTCGTGGTGCTCGACCAGCAGCTCACGGGCTTCTTCGATGTCGGACGCCGCCGGTGCCGCACCACGCAGAGGCCGGTTGGCGGTCTCTTTCATGGTGATGGCAGTGACGAAACCGATCACGGCGAACACCATCAGGTAGTACGCAGGCATGTACAGGTCGTCGGTGCTTTCCACCAGCCAGGCGACCGCTGTCGGCGTCAGGCCGGCGATCAGTACCGAGACGTTGAAGGCACTGGCCAGGGCGCTGTAGCGGATGTGCGTGGGGAACATCGCCGGCAGCGTCGAGGCCATCACGCCGATGAAGAAGTTCAGCACCACGGCCAGCATCAGCAGGCCGGCGAAGATCAGGCCGATCTTGCCGCTGTTGATCAGCATGAAGGCCGGAATGGCCAGGAAGAACAGGCCGATACTGCCGAACAGAATGAAGGGCTTGCGGCCGAACTTGTCGCTGGCATAGCCGATCGCCGGCTGCGCGAACAACATGCCGACCATGATTGCGATGATGATCAGCACACCATGGCTTTCGCTGTAGTGCAGGTTGTGCGACAGGTAGCTGGGCATGTAGGTGAGTAGCATGTAGTAGGTGACGTTGGTCACCGCCACGATGCCGATGCAGGTCAGCAGGCTGCGCCAGTGTTTGGTCGCCACCTCTTTGAACGAGACCTTGGGGCCACCGGCCAGGCCTTCGCGGTCACCTTGTTCGAGTTTTTCGACGTGTTGCTGGAATGCTGGGGTTTCTTCCAGCGCATGGCGCAGGTACAGGCCGATCATGCCCAGCGGCAAGGCCAGGAAGAACGGCACGCGCCAGCCCCAGTCGAGGAACTTCTCTTCGCCGATCACGGCAGAAATCCCGACCACCACGCCGGCGCCAAGCACGAAACCGGCAATCGAACCGAAGTCCAGCCAGCTGCCGAGGAAGCCGCGCTTGCGGTCCGGGGCGTACTCGGCGACGAAGATCGAAGCGCCGGTGTATTCACCGCCCACCGAGAAGCCCTGGGCCATCTTCGCCAGCAGCAAGAGGATCGGTGCCCAGATTCCAATGGAGTCGTAGGACGGAATCAAGCCGATCGCGAAGGTGCTCAGCGACATGATCACGATGGTGGCGGCGAGGACTTTCTGTCGGCCATATTTGTCGCCCAGTGCGCCGAAGAACAGGCCACCCAGGGGGCGAATCAGGAAAGGCACGGAGAAGGTAGCCAGGGCCGCGATCATCTGCACGCTGGGATCGGCACCTGGGAAGAACACCTTGCCCAGGGCGTAGGCCACGAAGCCGTAGACGCCGAAGTCGAACCATTCCATGGCGTTGCCAAGCGCGGCGGCGGTGATCGCCTTGCGCATCTTGACGTCGTCGACGATGGTGATGTCGTTCAACCCGATTGGGTTGACTTTTTTTCTACGAGATTTCATCGATGTTTCTCTTTGTGTCAAAGCGGCTTGTCCCCATGAGATACAAATTGACACCAAAAAATTCACTGGTGGCGGCGATTTAGTATCGCCACAGCGGTCCGTTCGCCTGCCCGATTACCGCCGTCGGTGATCGTCCAAGACGCACGGGTGAAAAAACCGGATAATGCGCGCCATTCGTTTTTGCTTGCATCAGGTGCTCCCCCATGGAAATCAAGGTCAATTTTCTCGACAACCTTCGACTTGAAGCCAAGTTCGACGATTTCACGGTGGTGGCCGACCAACCCATTCGCTACAAGGGCGACGGCTCGGCGCCGGGGCCTTTCGACTATTTCTTGGCCTCGTCGGCACTGTGCGCGGCGTACTTCGTCAAGCTGTACTGCAACACGCGCAACATCCCCACCGACAACATTCGCCTGTCGCAGAACAACATCGTCGACCCGGAAAACCGCTACAACCAGATCTTCAAGATCCAGGTCGAGCTGCCCGCAGACATGTCGGCCAAGGACCGCCAGGGCATCCTGCGCTCCATCGACCGCTGCACGGTGAAGAAGGTGGTGCAGACCGGGCCGGACTTCATCATCGAAGAAGTCGACAACCTCGACGCCGATGCCCAGGCCCTGTTGATGCCGACCCAGCAGGCGGGCGCCAGCACCTATGTGCTGGGCAAGGACCTGCCGCTGGAGCAGACCATCGCCAACATGTCCGGCATCCTCGCCGGACTGGGCATGAAGATCGAGATCGCCTCGTGGCGCAACATCGTGCCCAATGTCTGGTCGCTGCACATCCGCGATGCCTACTCGCCGATGTGCTTCACCAACGGCAAGGGGGCGACCAAGGAAAGCGCGCTGGCCTCGGCACTGGGTGAGTTCATCGAGCGCCTGAACTGCAATTTCTTCTACAACGACCAGTTCTGGGGCGAGGACATCGCCCAGGCCGACTTCGTCCATTACCCCGACGAGCGCTGGTTCCAGCCGGGCCGCAAGGATGCCTTGCCCAGCGAGATCCTTGATGCCCACTGCCTGGCCATCTACAACCCCGATGGCGAGCTGCGTGGCTCCCATCTGTACGACACCAACTCGGGCAACATCGAGCGCGGCATCTGCTCGCTGCCCTTCGTGCGTCAGTCGGATGGCGAGACGGTGTATTTCCCGTCCAACCTGATCGAGAACCTGTACCTGAGTAACGGCATGAGTGCCGGCAATACCCTGGCCGAAGCCCAGGTGCAGTGCCTGTCGGAGATTTTCGAACGGGCGGTCAAGCGCGAGATTCTCGAAGGCGAACTGGCGCTGCCCGACGTTCCGGCCGAGGTGCTGGCGCGCTATCCCGGCATCGTGGCGGGCATCCAGGGGCTGGAAGAGCAGGGCTTTCCGGTGCTGGTCAAGGACGCCTCCCTGGGCGGGCGCTTCCCGGTGATGTGCGTAACCTTGATGAACCCGCGCACCGGCGGCGTGTTCGCGTCGTTCGGCGCCCATCCAAGCCTGGAAGTGGCGCTGGAGCGCAGCCTTACCGAGCTGCTGCAGGGCCGCAGTTTCGAAGGGCTCAACGACTTGCCGCAACCGACCTTCGAAAGCCATGCCCTGATGGAGCCGAACAACTTCGTTGAGCACTTCATCGATTCCAGCGGCGTGGTGTCGTGGCGTTTCTTCAGTGCCAAGGCCGACTTCGCCTTTGCCGATTGGGACTTCACCGCTCAGGGCGACAACGCCAATACCGAGGAAGCGGCGACGCTGTTCGCCATTCTCGACGGGATGGGCAAGCAGGTGTACATGGCGGTCTACGAGCACCTGGGCGCCAAGGCGTGCCGGATTCTGGTGCCGGGGTACTCGGAGATCTATCCGATCGAAGACTTGATCTGGGACAACACCAACAAGGCGCTGTTTTTCCGCGAAGACATTCTCAATCTGCATCGTCTGGATGACGATGCACTGGGCGATCTGTTGCAACGCCTGGAGGAGTCGGAGCTGGACGACTACACCGATATCCGCACCTTGATCGGCATCGAGTTCGACGAGAACACGGTGTGGGGGCAGTTGACCATTCTGGAGTTGAAGGTGCTGATCCAACTGGTGTTGGAACGCTTCGACGACGCCAAGGAGCTGGTCGAGATGTTCCTGCAGTACAACGCCAATACGTTGGAACGCGGGTTGTTCTTCCAGGCCTTGAACGTGGTGCTCGAGGTGGAACTGGACAGCGACCTGGACATGGCCGATTACGAGGTCAATTTCCGCCGCATGTTCGGCGATGCGCGGATGGATGCAGCGCTGGGCTCGGTAGACGGCAGCGTGCGCTTCCATGGCTTGACGCCCACGAGCATGAAGCTCGAAGGCCTGGATCGTCATCTGCGCCTGATCGACAGCTACAAGAAACTCCACAGCGCCCGCGCCCAGTCCTGACCCACCGCGTACACCGCCGACGCGGCTTGCACGGTCCCTGTAGCAGCGGCGCGAGCCGCGTCCGGGAACACCGCGTTCGCCCTGACCCACCGCGTGCACCGCCGACGCGGCTTGC
>NZ_DJUS01000175.1:0-8885 GCF_002438365.1 Pseudomonas sp. UBA6276 | reverse complement strand
GCGGCGCAAGCCGCGTCCGGGAACGCCGCGTTGGTTCTGACCCACCGCGTTCGGCAGCACCACCGTGCTCAAAGCGGAGCGCTTAGGTATCGCTCCACCAATCGCTTTATCGAACCGTCGCGATGCAGGGTCTGCACCGCTTCGCGCAGACTGCGCACCATCTGCGGCGAACAGCTCTTCGAACAGGCCAGATACAGATCCGACGTCATCAGCACCGGGCTCATCAGCAACGGCCGTTCAGACACCTGCCGCCAGATGTATTTCGACTCGGGCACCCCATTGAACCAGGCATCGACGCGCCCCAGCAGCAGCATCTGCGCCGGATTCTCACCGATACGCAGCGGGTAGATCTGCGAAGCATCGAATCCTTCGTCATACAGCTTGCGTTCCTGCGCACTGCCCATGCCCACCGCAATGCGATGATAGGTGCGACGCGCCTGGGCGAAGCTTTCGACGCGCTGGTCGAGGCTGAAAAACGCCCGGTCCATACTCATGATCGGCGCAATCCAGGTGTAGGCCGCTTCCCTGTCAGGGGTGCGCGACAGGGGCACGATGAGCATGTCCTGGCCTTGCTGCACCGTGCGTTGCGCCCTGAGCCAGGGCAGTATGTGGGTGTTCATTCGATAGCCCGCCAGCACCATGGCCTGCCCGGCGGCATCGGCCACGATGCCTTGCTGGCCTGCGACGCCGGCCATGCTCAGCGGCGGCGCCTCGGGCATGTACAGATCGAAGGCACGCGGGCTCGCTGCCCAGGCGACTGTGTCGAGCAAACTGTACAGCAAAAGGGCGCAGACCGACTTGAACAGCGACCCGCGCAAGCGGTTCAGATGATCCATTGCAACGATCCGACGGTATTCGGTGACGGGCACCAAGAGGGCCAGCATAGTCGCTAATCGCGTTATCTGCTCATGGGGGAACCGCACCACGCGCTGACCCTCCTATCTGACATCTACCCCTGTATGAGGACACCCCTGGTGGAGACCGAGCAAAGCTGGCCGTTCGATGCAGCGCAGATCGCGCAGGCAGAGCGCTTCAACAAGACCCTGAGCCGCCTGCCGCGGTTCCGCATTCGCAACCGCGTCACCCCGATGCTGATCCAGACCCTGCTCCGTGCAGGGCAGTTGGCCAGCTCGCTCAAGCCCGTGCGCCATGGCGTGGCCATCGAAGAGCGCCTGCTGCGCCTGCCCGATGCTCGCCCGGTGAAGGTGCGCATCCTGCGGCCATCCCGGCCGCCCAAGGGTCTGGTGCTGGATTTCCACGGCGGCGGCTGGGTCATCGGCAATGCCCAGATGAACGATGACCTCAACATCGCCCTGGTGCAGGCTTGTGATGTCGCAGTGGTCTCGGTCGACTATCGCCTGGCTGTCTCGACGCCCCTGCAAGGCCTGCTCGACGACTGCCTGGTGGCCGCGCGCTGCGTGTTGGGCGATAGCTTTCCCGAGTTTGCCGACCTGCCGGTGATCGTCGTCGGCGAGTCCGCCGGTGGGCATCTGGCCGCCGCCACTCTGTTGCAGCTCAAGCAATGGCCCGCGTTGCTGCAGCGCGTGTGCGGTGCGCTGTTGTATTACGGTGTCTTCGACCTGACCGGCACCCCCAGCGTGCGCAACGCAGGGCCCGACACGCTGGTGCTGGACGGTCCGGGCATGGTCGAGGCGTTGCGTCTGCTGACCCCGGACCTGGACGACCAGCAACGACGGCAGCCGGTGGTATCGCCCCTGTACGGTGACCTGCAAGGCCTGCCCCCCGCGCTGATGTTCGTCGGGGCGCTGGATCCGCTGCGCGATGACACCCTGCTCATGGCCGAACGCTGGGGCAAGGTGGCCCCTGTGGACCTGCGCCTGTTACCGGTGTCGCCCCACGGTTTCATCCACTTTCCCACACCCATGGCCGACAGGGCTCTGGTCCACAGCCGTGAGTGGATCGTCCGACTGTTGGCGGCACAGGTTGCTGCGGACCCTGTCGGATGAGTTGAAATGCACGGGCGCGCTCGCCAGAATGCGCGCCCAATCAAGAGAACCGATCGCTCGTGAATCCGCACAGCTTGTCCCATCGTCTGGAGCGCGTGGCCGCCCAGGTCCCCGTCGGCGCGCACCTGGCTGACATCGGTTCGGATCATGCCTACCTGCCGGTGGCGCTGGTCCTGCGTGGTGTCATCCCCCAGGCCGTTGCCGGTGAGGTCGCCCAGACGCCGTTTCTGGCGGCCCGGCGCAGCGTTCGCGAGAGCGGGCTGGAGCACTGCATCAACGTGCGTCACGCCGACGGGCTGGCGGCGATTCAAGCGTGCGATCGGATCACAGCGGTGAGTTTGTGCGGCATGGGCGGGGAAACCATCCGCGACATTCTCCAGGCGGGCAGGGCGCATTTGACCCGTGGCGAGCGATTGATCCTGCAGCCTAATGGCGGCGAATGCGATCTGCGCCAGTGGCTGATGGACAATGGTTATCGCATCCGGCATGAAGAAGTGCTGCGGGAAAACCGCTTCGACTACGAGATCATCGTTGCCGATCACGGCGAACCGGTGACCTACAGCCCCCAGGAGTTGTTTTTCGGACCCTTGCAGCTGCGCCAGCGTACTCCGGCGTTCCTGGCCAAATGGCAACGCCTGCTGCACCTCAAGCGCCGCACCCTCGAACGCCTGGCCCACGCTCGCCAAAGCGGACTCGACGACAAACGCCTCGAACTGGCCCGACACATCCAATGGATCGAGTCCCTCAACCCCCTGTAGCAGCGGTGCAAGCCGCGTCACTGCGCATGCGGTGCGTCAGTTGCTCTGCGGCGGTCCCGGACGCGGCTCGCGCCGCTGCTACAGGAGAATATGGTGTTTTGTCGCGGCAGCGCGAATGCGGCGCGTCAGATTCACCACGGTATGGGCTGGCCATCCCAGGCCCAGAAGCTGCCGGTTTGCACCGGTCCGTGCTGGCCGATCAATTCGAGCAGGCAACGGGCGGCGAAATTGGGGTCGAACAATTTGCCCGCCGGGACGTTGGCCTGGAAGGGCTGCGAGAGCCGGGTGTCGGTGGTGCCAGGGTGCAAAGCCAACACCGTGGCCGCAGGATTCAAACGCTTGAGCTCGATGCTGGCCGTGCGCAACAGCTGGTTGAGCGCCGCCTTGCTGGCGCGATAGCTGTACCAGCCACCCAAGCGGTTGTCACCGATCGAACCGACTCTGGCCGACAGCGCGGCGAAGGTGGCGGGCTGTTTGCGCAGCAGGGGCAGCAGATGCTTGAGCAGCAGGACCGGGGCAAAGGCATTGGTGGCGAAGCTGGCCTGCAGGCTGCTCAGATCCAGCTGGGCCAGCCCTTTTTCCGGCCGCGCGCCGTCCTGATGCAGAATGCCCAGCGTGCTGATCACCAGTTGCAGATGAGCGCAATCGGCCGCCACCGCATCGGCTAGCCGCTGCAGGGCCTGCTCATCGCGCGCATCGCAATCGAGGCTGACCAGACGAGGCCCATGGCGCTCAGCCAACGCCGCCAGCTCGGCGCTGGTCGTGGCCTGCCGGGAAACCGCAAACACCTGGGCGACATCTTCACGCTGCAACAACTGCTCGCACAACGCTAGGCCGATGCCCTGGCTGGCGCCACAGACCAGTACAGACGCACTGCCGGATAGATCGGGTATCAACGCCATGGTCCACCGCCCTGCCAGAAGATCGTACCGATAGGACCGAGAACCACCCCCAAACGTTCTCCAGTGGCAATTGCCAGCTCATGCACGGCGTGCCATGGTGCCCACCTTTTTTCAGGAGAGACGCCATGGCCGCCACCATCCATATCGCTGCCGCACTGCTGCTCAACGAGCAAGGGCAAACGTTGCTGGTGCGCAAGCGCAACACGCGTGCCTTCATGCAGCCAGGCGGCAAGATCGAATCGGGCGAGCAGCCTGCCCAGGCACTGGTTCGTGAGTTGGAGGAGGAGTTGGGCATCGCGGTGGATCCGGCCGAAGCCAGATTTCTGGGTACCTACACAGCCGTGGCCGCCAACGAGCCCGGCCATGAAGTGCATTGCGAGCTTTTTCAAGTACGCATCAAGGCCCAGGTCAGCCCCGCTGCGGAAATCGAAGAAGCGCTGTGGGTCGATGCCACAACGGTAGCAAAGCTCGAACTGGCGCCGCTGACGCGCGACCAGATTTTGCCGCTGCATTTTCTCTGAAGCGCAGGCCCGATCCGCTTCAGGCCTGATCGACAGCGGGACTTGCGCTGTCGGCCTCGAGCGCCAGCTTCGCACGGTCCGCCTTGCTGATGTAACGGTCCTTGCTCTGCGGCGCCAACTTGGCGCTGGCCTTCTTGGCATGTGCTTGCAACAGCTGTTTGATCTTCTTGCGACGATTCATGGCGTGGCCCAGGGGAGAAGTGGGTCGATGATACCAGTACGGCCCATCGACCCGCTCGCGGCTGCCGATCAGAAGCTGTACTTGGCCGTCAGCATCAGGTTGCGCGGGTTGCCGTAGCTGTCGCCGCCATAGCTGGTCGAGGTGGCGATGGCGTTGTAGTACTTGCGGTCGAACACGTTGTTGGCGTTGATCTGCAAGTCCAGGTTGCGGCTCACCTGATAGCCGGCCATCAGGTCGGTGACGGCATAGCTGCCCTGTTCCAGGCGGTAGCTGCCGCCATCGGCCAGGTCGACGTCGTTGTACAGGCGGCTCTGCCAGGACAGGGTACCGCCCACGCGCAGTTTCTCCAGCGGGCCCTGGAAGCGGTAGGTGGTGGTGACCTTGAACAGGTGCTCGGGAATGTCGGTGTCGTAGCGCTGGTTTTCGTTCTGTGGGTTGGCGCTGTCCTTGAGCGTGTGTACCCGCGCGTAGGTGTAGCCACCGCCCACCTGCCAGTTCTCGGTCAGCGCCCCCTGCAGCTCGAAGTCGATGCCCTGGCTGCGCACTTCGCCCGACGCTTCGTAGCAGCTGAGCTGCGGGCAGTTCTCGACGAAGATCTGCACCGCGCGGTTTTCCTGATCGACCCTGAACAGCGCCAGGCTGGCATTCAGCGCGCCATCGAAATACTCGCCCTTGATGCCGATCTCGTAGTTCTTGCCCTGAATCGGCCGCACCGGCGTGCCGCTGGTGTCCTGGGCGCTTTGCGGGGTAAAGATGTCGCTGTAGCTGGCATACAGCGAATGGTGGTCGTCCAGATCGAAGATCAGCCCGGCGTAGCGGGTGACATTGCGGGTGACCTTGTAGTCGCCTTCGCCATCGCGGTTGTCATAGTCGTACCAGTCCAGGCGGCCACCGAGAATCAGCTTCAGCGGGTCGGCCAGGCTCAGGCGCGTGGTCATGTACAGGCCATCCTGGGTGGTGACTTCGCGGTCGTTGTCGGTATGGGTGAAGTTCGGCTTGCCGGCGTTGATCGGCCAGTTGGTGTCGTAGGGATCGTAGTTGTGCGTGGTCATGTCGTAGATACGCCTGCTGGCGCCGACCACCAGTTCGTGAGTACGTCCCAACGCCTGGAACGGCCCGCTGACGAAGGCATCGAGGCCAGCCTGGTTTTCATCGTGTGCCGACTGGTACACGGTACGTGCCAGGGTATTTTCGAACCAGCGCGATTGATAAGAGCCGGAGAACAGGCCGTTCTGCTCGGCGTAGTTGGCGTTGACCTGCAGATTCCAGTCGTTGGCCAGGCGCTGGCGCACTTCAGCGAACACTGTGTTGATCTCCTGGTCCTTGTTCTCCCATTTGGTGCCCGGGTTGTACGAGCGGGGCAGGTCCAGGTGATGGCCGTCCTGGCCGATCATCGATGAACCCCAGAAGTAGTTGGTCTTGTCCTTCTGGTGAGAGAAACCCACGGTCAGCAGGGTGTCTTCACTCAAATCCGCTTCCGTCACCGCGTAGAACAGGCCGTGATCCTCTTCCACATCATCGATGAAGCTGTTGGCGTCGCGGTAGGACGCCACCATCCGGCCGCGCAGCGTGCCCGCCTGATTGAGCGGACTGGAAGCGTCGATTTCGCCACGGTAGTCGTCGTGGCTGCCCGCGGCGCCGGTCAGGGTGACCTTCTGTTCGGCGAGCGGGCGTTTGCGCACCAGGTTGATGGCCGCCGAGGGGTTGCCGGCACCGGTGACCAGGCCCGTCGCACCACGCACGACCTCGACCCGATCGAACATCGCCAGGTTGGGCTGGGCGCCGATGGTGACGCCCGAGTAGCCGCTGGGGATGCCGTCGTACATCAGGTTGTCGATGTCGAAACCGCGTGCCGTATAGGCCTGGCGACCGGGACCGTTGGCATAGCTGAGGAACAGGCCAGGGGTAGCGCGCACCGCATCGTTGATGCTGGTCATGGCCTGGTCGTCCATGCGCTGGCGGGTGATCACGGTCACCGCCTGGGGCGTTTCACGCGGGCTCAGCGGCAGTTTGGTAGCCGTCGCCATGCTGCCGGTGGTGTAGGACTGGGAACCCTCGGTGTAGCTGCCCAGCTGGAATGCGTTCGACGTTATCTCGCTGGCACCCAGTTCGATGACACCCGGCGCCGCCTGTTGCTGGCTTGCGGTGCTGTCGTCGGCCAGGGCCGGCGTGATCGTTGCCATGCAGATGGCCAGGGCCAGCAGGTTTTGCGGAGGGTAGGGGAGCGGCGAACGGGACATGCGAGACATGAAAAGCTTCCTGGCTAGACAAGATAATGCGAATCGTTTGCACTATTGTGTCAGAAATTTCCTACGCGCGTCGTCCACCCCGGTAAAAATGTCCTGCAACCGCGTCACTGCGAATGCAGTGCCCCACCCCCCACGTCGTCCCCGCACGCGACTCGCAAGCCTCGGTAGCAGCGGCGCGAGCCGCGTCATTGGCCATGCGGTGTGTCCGTTTCTCCGCGTTGTCTCGGATGCGACTCGCAAGCCTCTGTAGCAGCGGCGCGAGCCGCGTCATTGGCCATGCGGTGTGTCACCTTCTCCGCGTCGTCCCCGGACGCGGCTCGCGCCGCTGCTACAGGGGAACGCGGTGTTTCGTAGCAGCGGCGTAAGCCGCTTCAGCTGCACTCGGCCACTACACCGGCGGTCGCAGCAAGTGGGTATGGCGGCCGCGCGTCACCCATATGTCACATTTCATGTCTAGCTTCGAGGATCACACCCCGGGCGCGCCGGCCATCCTCCCTACCGCAAAGAGCCGCCATGGAAATCGATATCTTCAAAGACCTGCTGGTCCCTGTCATCGGTGGCCTGGGCATTTTCATGCTCGGGCTGGAATTCATGTCCGACGGCATCAACAACCTGGCGGCCAACCGCATGCGCGCCTGGCTGGCCAAGCTGGCCGGCACGCCGGCCAAGGGCCTGGCCGCCGGCACTGTGATCACCGGCGTGCTGCAGTCCAGCACGGCCATGACCGTCATGACGGTCGGGCTGGTCAACGCCGGCGTGGTCGGGCTGCGGCCGGCCATCAGCGTGATCATGGGCGCCAACATCGGCACCACCCTGGGCAACGGCTTGATCGCCATGCCGCTGGGGCCATTGGGACTGATCTTCGCCGGGCTGTTCGCCCTGGTCTATGTCTTCAGCAAGAACGAAAAGACCCGCCATCTGGCCATTGCCATCATCGGTTTCTCGTTGATCTTCTACGGCCTGAACCTGTTGACCGGCGGGCTCAAACCCCTGCGCGAACTGCCGGAAGTGATGTCGGTCATCTCTGGATTGCGCGCCGACAGCTACACCGGCCTGGCCATCTGCGTGCTGACCGCCGCCGGCATCACTGCCATGATCCATTCCTCGTCGGCCACCATCGGCATCGTCATGGGCCTGGGGGCGGCTGGCATTCTGGATTGGCAGACGGCGGTGGCGTTCTCCCTCGGTGCCGACCTGGGCACCACCGTCACCTCATGGCTGGCCTCGCTCAACCTGTCGAAGAACGCCAAGCGCGCGGCCTATGCCCACATCGCCTTCAACTTCATCGGCGTTGCCATGATGTTTCCGCTGTTCTTTCTGTCCATGGACATCCTGCAAGGGACCATGGGCCTGTTCGGCATGGACGTGACCCGTACCAGTACGGTCGATGGCAAGGAAAGCTTCCCGATGGTGCCCGTGGCGGTGGGGCTATACTCCATCGGCTTCAACATCTTCAACACGGCGCTGATGTTTCCCTTCATCGGTGTGTTCGAGCGTGTGCTCTCGCGCATCGGCGCCAGCCGCAGCGACGCGGAGGACTATGCCGTACCGCGTCATCTCGACCGTGCCGCGCTGGCCAATGTGAACACCGGCGTGGCCGCCGTCAGCCAGGAACTGACCCGCTACAGCGAGGGCATGGGCCTGCTGCTGGACGCGGCGCGCGGCCAATCCCAGGCGCTGAAGAACGCCGCGGAACATGAGCATGCGCTGGACACCCTGAGCCAGGAAATTCGCGGTTACACCGCGCAGATGTTCAAGAACGATGTCACGGCGCGGCAAACCAATCTGCTCGCCAGCCTCATCGAGGAAGAAGACTTCAGCGCAAGCCTGACCCGGACCTTGTCGCAGATCGCCCGCCGCATCGAGCGCCAGGTGTTCTGCGCCAATGCGCGGAAAATCGTCGACGCCATTCTCGATATCGTCGAGCCGGCCGTGCGCAAGGGGCCACAGGGCACCTACCTGCCGAACGCCCACGCCAGGGACCTGCTGGCCCTGCGCGAGCGCTGCCTGCAGCCCGAGCAGAAACTGGGCTGGGACGAACGCGGCGCCATCCTGGCGTTGCTGGGCAGTGCCGAGCGTGCGCTGAATCTGGTTCAGCGCATCGCCGAGGAACGTCTTTCGGTGTCACGAGAACTGGATCAGACCGACCCAGCGTCGGCGGCCGACCATGCCCCCTCCGGCGTATTGGCCAAACCGCTGTAGGCTGAGTTGGTCTCAGCGTGCGGCGGCGGCGGGGGCTGTGGCGTTGTACCAGGGCCGCAGCAGACTGAGCAGGCCCAGCAGCGCCATGCCGGCGCCCAGCCACAA
>NZ_DJUS01000133.1:0-65074 GCF_002438365.1 Pseudomonas sp. UBA6276 | reverse complement strand
CGCCAGTGCCGCCGCGCAGGCCACGGCGTTACCCCCATAGGTACCGCCCAAACCGCCTGGGGTCGGTGCGTCCATCATCTCGGCCCGACCGACCACGCCCGACAGCGGCATGCCACCGGCCAGGGACTTGGCCACCGTGACCAGATCCGGCTGGATGCCGGCATGCTGGAAGCCGAACATTTTCCCCGTACGACCGAAACCGGCCTGGATCTCATCGGCGATCAGGACAATGCCATGTTGCGTGCACAGCGCGCGCAGCGCCTGGAGGAATTCGACCGGCGCGGCCAGAAAACCGCCGTCGCCCTGCACCGGCTCGATCAGGATCGCCGCCACGCGATCCGGTGCCACGTCGCTGGCGAACAGTTCGTGCAACTGCGCCAGGGCGTCCTCGCTGCTGATGCCGCGGTAGGCATTGGGGTAACTGGCGTGATAGATCTCCGCCGGGAACGGGCCGAAGTTCTGTTTGTAGGGTTGGCTCATGCCGGTCAGGGTCACGCCCAGAAGGGTGCGACCGTGGAAGCCACCGCGGAACGAAATCACCGCCGGCCGGTTGGTATGGCTGCGGGCGATCTTGATGGCGTTTTCCACCGCTTCGGCGCCGGACGTGAACAGCACCGTTTTGTAGTGCTCATCCCCGCCGATCAGGGCATTGAGCCGCGCCGCCACGTCGATGTAGGTCTCGTAGGCCGCCACCTGGAAGCTGACATGGGACACCTTGCCCACCTGCTGCCGCACCGCCTCGACCACGGCCGGGTGATTGTGGCCGACGTTGAGCACGCCGATGCCGCCGACGAAATCCAGAAAGCGCTTGTTGTCCACGTCCCACAGCTCGGCGCCCTGGGCGCGCGCGGCGACTACCGGGTGGGCGGTGGCGATGCCACGGGGAACGTGTTGCTCGCGCAGGGCAAGCAGGCGTTGATTTTCGGTCAGTGCAGAATTCATCTCGATCTCCGTGAGCGCCGAGCGTGGCGGGTGATGTGATCAGGATAAGGAGTGGCGCAAATCACAAGCACCGAAGTTGCGGGTTGTGGTGGGGTGTTTGCCTGTTTTTTGCGGGTGGGGCGGTAGATTCGGTTGTTTGGGTTGTTTGGGTTGTTTGGGTGGTGGGGTGTCAGTGCTGGCCCCTTCGCGGGCAGAGACCCGCTCCCACAGTTGTGCAGCTCTTTGTAGGAGCGGGGCGGGCGGCGAGCCCTCTGCCCGAAGGGGCCAGCACTGATCCCCTCAAACCCCGGCGCGGGGCACTACGATGGTGTCTTCGGGGTGCAGGCGCATCAGCATCGGCGAGCCGATCGGTGGCAGGCTCAGGTTGCCTTCGTGGTGGCTGGGCTGGCGCAGGCTGACCGTTGGGCCGCCGTCCAGGTCGACGAAAACCTTCAGGCTTTCGCCCTGAAAGACAATGTCGGCGACCCGCCCGCTCAAGCGGTTCCACTCAGGCCCAGCGCTGGCGCTGTCCAGCAGTAGTTTTTCCGACTGCAATGCCAGGAACACATCGCCCGAAGCCGGGACGGGCCGGGTGGTGCGCAGCGGCGTGGCACCCAGGGTCAAGCCGTTGTCCGCGCCGCGTTGCAATGGCACCAGGGTGCTTTCACCGATGAAGCTGGCGACGAAGTCGTCCGAAGGGTGATCGTGCAGGCGGCGAGGGGTGTCGACCTGGACCAGTTGCCCGCCGCGCATGATGGCGATGCGGTCGCTCATGGTCAGCGCTTCACGCTGATCGTGGGTCACGTAGATCATGGTCGCGCCCAGGCGCTTGTGCAGGGCGCGCAATTCGATCTGCATGGTTTCGCGCAGCTGCTTGTCCAGGGCCGACAGCGGCTCGTCCATCAAAATCAGTTTGGGCTCGAAGACGATGGCCCGGGCCAGGGCCACGCGCTGGCGCTGGCCGCCGGAAAGCGCTGCGATCGAACGCTCTTCGTAACCGCCCAGCTCGACCGTGGCCAGCGCCTGCTTGACCCGGTCACGGCTCTTGCTCGCGCTTTCGCCGCGGGCGCGCAACGGGAAGGCCACGTTCTCGCCTACGGTCATGTGCGGAAACAGGGCGTAGTTCTGAAACACCACGCCGATCTCGCGCTTGTGCGGCGGCATCAGGGTGACGTTGCGCTCGCCGAACAGGATGTTGCCGGAGCTGACCCGGATGAAGCCGCCCAGGATGCTCAGCAAAGTGGTCTTGCCTGAGCCCGACGGGCCGAGCAACGACATGAACTCGCCGGCTTCGACCTTGAGGTTGACGTTGTCCAGCGCCTTGAGGCTGCCGTAGTGCTTGCTGACCTGGTTGACGCTGACCGATTCGAAACCTTCAGTGAAATTCATCTGTGGTGCTCCAAGAGATCAAGAATGTCGTTTCGGGAGGGTGTCAGTGCCGGCCTCTTCGCGGGCAGAGGGCTCGCCGCCCGCCCCGCTCCCACAAGACGTGTACATAACTCTGTGGGAGCGGGTCTCTGCCCGCGAATGAGGCCCGCCATGACCCCCCGCCTTCACCCCAACCCGCCGATGTGCCAGGCCTTCACTTCGAGGAATTCATCCAGGCCGTACTTGGAACCCTCGCGGCCGGTGCCCGATTGCTTCATGCCGCCGAACGGCGCCACCTCCATGGAAATGATCCCGGTGTTCAAGCCCACCATGCCGAACTCCAGGCGCTCGCCCACGCGCCAGGCGCGGCGCATGTCCTGGGTGAAGTAGTAGGCACCCAGGCCGTAGGGGGTGGCGTTGGCCAGTGCCAGGGCTTCTTCTTCGGTATGGAAGCGGAACAGCGGCGCCACCGGGCCGAAGGTTTCCTCACCGGCCAGCAGCATGTCGGCGCTGGCGTCCAGCAACACCGTGGGCTGCACGTACAAGCCATCGTTTTGCGGCAACCCGCCGATGGCCACGGTAGCGCCTTTTTCCACTGCGTCACCGATGTGGCGCGCCACCTTGTCCACCGCCGCTGCATTGATCAATGGGCCGATGGTCACCCCTTCGGCCAGACCATCGCCAACTTTCAGCTCGGCCACGGCCGCCTTCAGGCGTTCGGCGAAACGGGCATAGATGCCGTCCTGCACCAGGATGCGATTGGCGCACACGCAGGTCTGCCCGGCGTTACGAAACTTGCTCTGCATGACTCCGGCGATGGCCAGGTCCAGGTCGGCGTCGTCGAACACGATGAACGGCGCGTTGCCGCCCAGTTCCAGGCTCAGGCGCTTGATGGTCGAGGCGCACTGGCTCATCAACAGTTGGCCCACGCGGGTGGAGCCGGTGAACGACAGCTTGCGCACGGCCGGGTTGCTGGTCATTTCGCCGCCCACGCCGGCCGGCAGGCCGGTGAGCACGTTGAACACCCCGGCCGGAATGCCCGCGCGCTCGGCCAGTACCGCCAGGGCCAGGGCCGACAGCGGGGTCATTTCCGAAGGCTTGACCAGCACCGGGCAGCCGGCGGCCAAGGCTGGGGCGCACTTGCGGGTGATCATGGCATTGGGGAAATTCCACGGGGTGATCGCCGCGACCACGCCGATCGGTTGCTTGAGCACCAGAATGCGGCGGTCGGCGGTGGGTGAAGGAATAGTATCGCCGTAGATGCGCCGGGCTTCCTCGGCGAACCATTTGACGAAACTGGCGCCGTAGGCGATTTCGCCGCGCGACTCGCTCAGGGGCTTGCCTTGTTCGGCAGTCATGATCAGCGCCAGGTCTTCCTGGTTGTCCATGATCAGTTGGTACCACTTTTCCAGGAGCTTGGCGCGCTCGGCCGCCGGCACTTCGCGCCAGGTGGTGAAACAGGCTTCGGCCGCCGCGATCGCGCGTTGGGTTTCGGCGCCCTGCAGGGCCGGAACGTGGGCGATGGTGCTGCCATCGGCGGGGTTGGTCACCGTCAGGGTGGCGCCGTCATCGGCATTGATCCACTGGCCGTTGGCGTAGGCCTGCTCGACGAGCAAGGAAGGGTCACGCAGTGAGTGCTTCAACATGATCAGGGTGCCTTTGCAGTCCGAACGATGGACCTAGTGTAGAAATGTCCGCGCAGTGGCCGATGCCGAGATGGGGCACGCGGCGGGGCGTGGATGCTGAATTGCGGTGGGGTGGCGGCAGGCTGTGCTGGGGGGTGTCAGTGCTGGCCTCTTCGCGGGCAGAGGGCTCGCCGCCCGCCCCGCTCCCACATGAACCGCTGCTGCAATGGAGATTTTCTGTGGGAGCGGGCTCTGCCCGCGAAGAGGCCGGAACAGTCACTCCTGAAATCACCCCTGCTTGTTCCGCCCAGCCACCACCACCAGAATCAGCGACGCCAGGATCAGGATCGAGCTGATCGCCGCGATCGTCGGGTCGATCTCGTCGCGCAGCGCGGTGAACATGCGCTTGGTCAGGGTCTGGTTGTCGCCCCCGGAGATGAACAGCGCCACCACCGTTTCATCCAGCGAGGTAATGAACGCGAACAGGGTCGCCGAAACCACGCTGGGCTTGATCTGCGGCAGGGTCACTGCCATGAACGCGCGGAAGCGGTTCATGCCCAGGCTGCGCGCGACCATTTCCTGGGACATGTCGAAATTGCGCAGCCCGGCCAGCAGGGCGATGATCACGTAGGGCAGGGCCAGCATGATGTGCGCCAGCACCAGGCCGGTCAGCGAACTGATCAGCCCCACCCGCGCGTAGACGAAAAACACCCCCGCCGCGATCAGGATGATCGGCACCATCATGGGCAGCAGCAACACGATCTGCAGGGTGCGAATCACCTTCAGGCTCGAGTTGTTGATGGCGTAGGCCGCGGCCATGCCGATCGGCAGGCTGACCGCCGTGGTCACCACCGCCGTGATCAGGCTGACCCGCGCTGCCGACATCCACTCGGCGCTCTGGAAGAAGGCTTCATACCAGCGCAGCGACCATTCCTTGGGCGGGAACTGCAGAAAGCGCGCCTCGGAGAACGACATCGGCACCACGATCAGCACCGGCACGATCAGGTACAGCAGAATCGCCGCGACCAGCACGGTGAACAGCACGTGCGACAGGCGGAGCTGGCGCAGGTAGGCAAGCGTATTCATCAGCGTGCTCCCAAGATGCGTTCGATGGGGATGAAGCGGTTGATGCCCCAGAAGATCAGGAACACCACGAACAGCAGCACCAGGCCCACCGCACTCGCGGCGCCCCAGGCGTGATAGAGCTCGACGTTGCGCTGCACCAGCATCGACACTAGGATGGTGCGGCCGCCGCCAAGCAGTTCAGGGGTGATGAAGAAGCCCAGGCAGATCACGAAGACCAGGATGGAACCGGCCATCACACCGGGCGCGGCCATCGGCAGGAACACCCGGCGAAAGGTGTAGAAGGGTTTTGCCCCCAGGCTTTCGGAGGCCTGCATCAGGTCTTGCGGGATTTTCTTCATCACCGAATACAGCGGCAGCACCATGAACGGCAGCATCACGTGCAAGGTGCCGATCACCGTGCCGGTGGTGTTGTGCATCATGTTCAACGGCTGGTCGATGATGCCTAGGTCCAGCAACGTCTGATTGACCACGCCGCGCCGTTGCAGCAACACCAGCCAGGCGTAGGAGCGCACCAGCACGCTGGTCCAGAACGGCAGGATCACGCAGATCAGAATCAGGTTGGCCCAGAAGCCATGCAGGCGCGAGGCGGCGTAGGCGATGGGAAAGCCCATGACGATGGACAACAGGGTCACGATCAGGCTGATCTTGAACGTCAGGTGGAAGGTGTCCCAGTAGATGCGTTCTTCGAAGATGCGCGCGTAGTTGGCCAGCGAGAAGCCTTCTTCGGTCTGCACCGACTGGAACGCCAGCCAGCACATCGGCAGGATCAGCAGCACCACCACCATGAACAACGCCGGGGCGAGCAGCAGCAACATCGAGGTGTTCTCCCGACGCTCTTCGCGTGCCAGGGCATCGGCATTGCTTGCCGGTGGCTCACGGTGGGCGTCGGGCAGGGATTTGGCGAGATAGGCGTTGGACATGGAACGATTCCTCACGGCCGAGCGCCGGTGGACCAGCGCAAGCAGCTTGTTGTCGGTCGGTCAGGGCGACCCTCAGGGTTCAATGTACCGACAAGCCAAAGAACGAAGCAGGCTTAAACGGCCTGCGCGCAAGTGGTTTGTTTCGTATTGAGGGCGGGCGACAGCAGCAACTGCGTTGGCCCCTTCGCGGGCAGAGCCCCGCTCCCACAAAAGCACGCGTACTGTCTGTGGGAGCGGGGCGGGCGGCGAGCCCTCTGCCCGCGAAGAGGCCCGCCCTGGCACCGCTACTTCTTCTGCACAAAGGAGAGCCAGCGCTCTTCAGCCTTCACCCCTTCCTGGGACGCCCACCACTTGGCCGACAGCAGTGCCTGACGGGAGATGTTCTGCGGCGAAGACGGCAGCTTGGCCGCGCGCTCGGCGGGAATGGTGCCGGTCTTGAAGGCTTCCGGGTTCAGCGGGCCGTAGTCGATGATCATCGGCAGCGCTGCCTGCAACTTGGCATCGATGGCCTCGTTGACGAACTTCATCGCCGCCGCCTTGTGCGGTGTGCCCTTGAGCACGCACAGCGAGTTGGTTTCCAGCACGCCCTGGTTGTAGTCGAACGCCACCGGCGCACCGTCGGCCTGCACGGCCGTGATGCGGCCGTTCCAGGCCTGGATCATGTCCACTTCACCGTCGCTGATCAGCTGCGCCGATTGTCCGCCCGAGGTCCACCAGGTGGCGATGTGCGGTTTGATTTCCTCGAGTTTCTTGAAAGCGCGCTCCACGTCCAGCGGATACAGTTTGTCGGGCGCCACGCCGTCAGCCATCAGGGCAATTTCGAGGGTAGGGCGCGGCAGGTTGCGCAGCGAGCGTTGTCCGGGAAACTTCTTGGTGTCCCAGAAATCCGCCCAGGTCTTGGGGACGTTTTCGCCCTTGAAGGCATCGGTGCGGTAGGCCAGCACGGTGGAATAGCTGATGTAGCCCACGGTGTAGTCGTCCTTGAGCTCCGCCGGAAGCTGCGCGGCATTGGGGATCAACACTGGGTCGAGCTTTTCGAACAGGCCTTCGGCTTCGCCGCGCAGGCAATCGCCGGTGGGCAGGTCGACCACGTCCCAGCTGACCTTGCCGCTTTCCACCTGAGTCTTGATGATCGGGTAGGCCTTGGGCGAACTGTCCTGCTTGAGGGTCAGGCCCAGCTTCTTGGCCGCCGGCTCCAGGATCGCCTTGCTCTGGGCTTCCTGGTAGGCGCCGCCCTGCGATACGAAGGTGATGTCCTCGGCCCAGGCCTGCCCGAAGGCGCCGACCAGCAAAGCCAGGCCGGTCAGTTTGAATGCGCGCAGCGTCATCGATGTCATGTACAGGACTCCCGAAAGTTGGCAGGTTGGAGGCGCGAGACTGTTGTCATGCGGTCGCTCTGCAGGACCTTGGGTATCCAATTTACCGGTAACGCTGTACTGCAAACGGTCACAAATTCGCGTCGAGGAAGCGTTTTATTGCAAAAACGCGGGGCCGCGCAGCACATTCTGCAGCGCGGTGGCAGGACGCCCGCCAGCCGGGCCGCCGCCCGGCTGGTTTTGTTGCTACAGCGGTTTGATCAGCTGCAATTGCTGGCGGTAGTCGTCGGTCACCTGGCGTGCCTGACTGTTGCTGGTGACGACCCTGGGCGTGATCAGCACGATCAGCTCCGTGCGGTTCTTGCTCTTGCTGGTGTTGCCGAACAGCCAGCGCAAACCAGGCACCCGGCCCAGATAGGGCACGGCCGAGACGGTATCGCTGTTGTCCTGCTTGATCAGCCCGCCGAGCAGCACCGTCTGCCCGCTCTGCACCGCGACCTGGGTGGACACCGAGCGCGTGGAAATCCGCGGGTTGCCATTGCTGTCCGCACTGCCGTTGTTGTCGGCATCGCTGACCTGCTGCTGGATGTCCATGTACACCAGGCCACCGGGATTGATCCGCGGCACCACGTCGAGAATCACCCCGGTCTGGATGTATTCCACACTGCTCAAGGTGGTGTCCGAGGTGTTGGTATTGACCGTGGTCTGGCTGATCGGGATGTTGTCGCCGACCTGGATCTGCGCTTGCTGATTGTTCATCACCACCAGCGAAGGCGCCGACAGCACCTGGGTACGGCCGCTGGTTTCCAGGGCATGCAAGGCAAACTGCAGGTTGCTGCTGACGAACGAGTAGAACAGCGAATCGGCGGCGCCCAGCCCGGCACCGCCGCCGCCCAGCGCGCCCTGGCTGCCTGCGGTGTTGGCCACAGTGGTGCTGCCGGAGTTACCCGCCAACCGGCCCAGGTACCACTGCACGCCAAGGTCCAGCTCGCCGCTGAGGCTGACTTCCAGGATGCGCGTCTCGATCTGCACCTGCATCGGCGCGTTGTCCAGGCGCTTGATCGCAGCTTCGATCTCGGCCCACTGCGCCGGACGGGTGCGGATCAGCAACTGGTTGCTGCTTTTTTGCGCCGTGATGCGAGTGCCTTCATCCAGGCTCTTGGCCGTGCCCGATTCGGCCCCGGCGGTGCCGCCTTCCAGACCACCCTCGTCGGTGGTTTCGTCCAGGCCTTCTTCGCCGCTGTCCTCCTCGCCGTCCTGCACCTGGCTCTGCAGGTTGCCGTTGCCCATGCCCTGGCCCTGACCCATGCCGCCCATGCCGGTGGACGCAGTGCCGCCCATGCCGCCGTTGCCGTTGAGTGACGACAGCGAGCGCGTGCGCAGCCCCGGCGCCACTTTGGCGGCGCTGTCGTCCTTGATCTGGCCGTTGCCGTAGATCTGCCGCAGGTACTTGGCCAGGTCCGTAGCCTTCATGTTGCGCACGTCGTACACGTACATCTGTGGCTCGTTACCGCCGCCTTCGTCGATGGTGTGAATCCAGTCGCCGACTTCGCTCAGGTATTGCGGCTGCGATGAAATCGCCACCACCGAATTGGTCCGTTCGATGGGCAGGAAACGCACCATGCCTGCCAGCGGCATACCGCTGTCGGGGCCGAACATCTTCTGCAGTTCGGGCATCAGCTCGCCCACGGTGGCACGTTGCAGGCCATAGACGCCGATGGACATGCCCTTGAGCCAATCCACATCGAAGGTGTCGATGGTGTCCTGGTAATTGGCCAGCTCATCCGGGGTACCCGCCAGGCTCAGCACGTTGCGCGCCGGGTCTACCAGCAGGAAGGCGTTGTCGCGGGCGAACGGCTTGAGCAGTTTCTGCATCTCGGTGGCCGAGATATAGCGCAGCGGGAACAGACGCGCCGACAGCCCGCTGGACGGCTTGGACACGGGCATTTGCGGGACCAGCTTGCCGGCCACGGCCTGGTTCGACGGCAGGATGACGTAGCGGTCGCCCTGGCGAATCATGGCGTTGTCGGTCCAGGACAGCAGAGTCTCCAGAATCGACAGCGCCTGCTGCTTGTTCACCGGTTGTGAGGTGGAAAAGCTGACGTTGCCCTTCACACCCTGGGCGATGCTGTAGTTCTCGTGCAGCAGGTCGCCCATCACGCTGTTGATCACCGCCTCGATGGGCTGGTCGGTGAAGTTGAACACGATGTCGCCACTGGTTTGCGCGGCCCCCTTGGGCGTATTGGCCGCCGGCGCAGGGCCGCGGACGAACGTCTGATTGCCCCGTGTGATCTGACGGCGCGCGGCAGTAGCGGCCGCTGGCGTCGTCGGGCTTGCGGTGGCTGCAGGCGGATCGACCATCGCCGTGCGTTGCGAACCGGTGCCATTCAATGCTTCCTGCATCAGCGCCGGGTCGTTTTCGAAAGGCTCGGGGGTGGAGGCGCAGCCCGCAAGGGCGACGGCGGTGGCCAGGCACAGCAAGGGGCTGCGCAGACGGAAGAGCTCAGGGTAGCGATCGTTCATGGTGTGGTTACGTTTGGAAGGGTGATGGCGGGGGCCTTCGATGGCGGCGGAAGGCGTAGCACGGGAAGGCTCAGCTGTTGGCTCTGGCCCTGATGCAGGAAGGTGGCGGTTTGCGGCGTGACGCTGGTCAGCGTCCAGCCGTTGTCCAGCGTGCTGCCCACGGCCAGCTTGAGCGTGCGCTGGTTGGCCAGGCGCAGCAGCGCCCACTGGGCCTGACCGTCGATGATCACGCCGCTCAGGCGGATGCCGGCCAGGGAGGTGGCCTGGCTCTTGCCGGTGGCCGCATCGGGCTTGCGGTCGGGGCTGAACATCGATTGCTGCCAGGTCAGGGCCAAGGCGTTTTCAGGCAGCGCCGCCAGGCTGACGGGCTTGGCGGCGGGCGGTTGTTCATGGGGATGGCTGGCGGGCAGCCAGTCGACGGTCCGGCCGGCGCCCAGCAACAGGCTGCTGGCCACGCCGATCAGCACCGCCGCAGTCACCAGCAGGGTCAGGCCTGCGCTACCCAGCTTCATGTCGCAGGCTCCTTGGCCAGGGTTACCGGCGCCGGTTGCAGATAGCCGCGCAGCAGCAGGTGCACGCGCAGACGCCCCGCGCCGCCGACCGAGGGCGCCGTGCTGGTGCGGCGAACGCTCAGGTTGTCGACGAACAGGAAGGGCTGGCCGTATTCCAGATCCCGCAATAGTCGGGTCAGGGGTTCCAGCGCACACTCCAGGGTGAGGCTGACCTTGACTTGGCGGTACGGCTCGGCCGTGTCCTGCTCCGGGGTGATGGGCATGCGCTGGGTCACCTGGCAGCCCGGGCCTTGGTCGGCATGAGCCTTGACCAGGTCGAGGCTGCGTTGCATCAGGTCGGCGGCCACGGCGCTGGGGTCGGTGCCCGGCAGCAGGCTGCTGCGGCTGGACGGATCGCGCCGCGCGGCCTGCAGGCGCTGTTGCAGGTCATCGCGCTGGGCAAGTACGCCGGCGTAGCGTTGTTGCTGCTGGCGCAAGGTATCGGCCTGTTCTTCGATTGCGGCCAAGGGGTCCAGGAACCAGCTCTGCACCAACAGGTACCAGGCCAGCCACAGCACCGCGGCGAGGGCTATCCAGGCGGCGCCGCGGCGTTCGCGTGGCGTGAATTCACGGCGCATCGGCAGGCTCCTTGCGCATTTGGGCGCGCAGCGAAAAACGCTCTTTGGCGGTTTTTTCGTCGGGTTGGATGATGCCCTGGAATCGCGCATCGACCAGGGTCTGGCAGGCCTTGACCCGGGTGATCAAGGTGCTGGCCTTGGCGCTCTGCCCGCTGATGGACAGTGTGCCGTCTTCGGCGATTTCCAACTGCTCGATCCAGGTGTCGGCACCCAGGCAACCGGTCAGGTCCACGAGCACGCTGGTCAGGGTCGGCTTTGCGGCTTTCTGCTGCGCCAGATAGCGCGCAGCGCCCTGGGTATTGGCCAGCTCCTGACGCAACGCCTGCACTTGCTGCACCTGCTCGCGCTGGGCGGCCACGCTGTCCTGCATGCTGGCCAGGCGGTCGCTGCGGGCGTCCAGCCACAGCAGCATGCAGGCCAGGGTCAAGGCAACGCACCCCAGCGCCAGGTAGCGGGTCAGGCGGTAATGTCCGGAGCGAGGGGGGCGGCGATCCGCCGGCAACAGGTCGACGCCCAGAGGCTGGCCGGCACGGTCCAGGCCGTCCACGGCCACGAACGTCAGGCCACGGTCGCGACACTGATCCAGCATCTGCGTCAGACGCTCCTGCACGATGGCCACCAGCAACACCTGCGCCTGGGTCTTGCCCCGGCTTTGCAGACGCGCCACGTAGTGCATGCGCTCGCGGGGGAAGGGCGTGTACTTGTCCAGTTCGAAACCCACCACGCTGTGCAGGTCGCGAATGGCTGCCAAGGGCAATTGCAGGGTCTGGGCCATCACCGTGTCGGCGGGCAGCAGCAGCACCAGGCGCTCGCCCGGAGCGCTGTCGAGAGGCTCTGACAAGGGCCAGCGAATCGAGCGCTCGCTCACCTGCGGCAGCAACCGATCGCGCCAGCGGGCGGGCAGCGACTGGCGCAATTCGTGCAGCCATGCCCGCCACAGCCCAGGGCCCGGCGAGGCGCGCCACTGGCTGTGCAAGCATGCCTGCAGCGGCGCCAGGCGTTGTGTGAGTCGTTGCTTCATTCTTGCCAGCGCAGGACCCGGTAAGGTCGTGCCCCCTCCTTCGATGGGTTGAGTAACAGGGTGACGCGCAGCGTCGTGGTGTAACCACCCGGCAGCGTCGCCTGGCTGCGGATCGTGACGATCGGCCCGGCGTCTTCGCCCACCGGCCCGCCCTGTGGCAGGTCCAGTGCGCGGCGCAGCCATGGCGCCGCCAAGCGTGGTTCGGGGCTCGGCAGGCCGCTCCACAGGGTCAGGTAAGGCGCAGCGCGCCGGTACAGCGACTGGTCCATGCCCGGTATCGCGCGCAGCTCTTCGAGCATGCGCAACGGTGCGTGGCCATCGCCCCGGCGCTGTTCCAGCGCTCGGGCCAGCTGGCGCGCCTGCTCGGCGCTGGCGCCGGCGGCCTGCAACAGCCGCGCGATCTGTTCGGCGGAACCGGCGTTGAGGTCCAGCTTGCCTTGCTCGCTGCGCAGGCTGACCGCCAGTTGCGCACCGTTGAAGCTCAAGGCGTGGGCTTGCCCATCGGCCAGCCAGTGCCGTTGCGGATCGCGCTGCAGTTGCGCCACCACCGCCATGCCCACACCCGCTTCGGCGGCCAGCAACGCCTGGGTATGCTGGCGTTGCCACAGCGCCTGGCGGTTCTGCAGGTGCACCCATCCCACCAGGCCGGCCAGCAGAGCGCTGAGCAATGCCAGCACCCACAGCACCAGCAGCAATGCCACGCCGCGCTGACGACGCATCCCACTTCGCGCCGTCACAGCGCACCGGCCTCGCCGGACAGGTCCAGACGCAGGTTCACGCTTTGCAGCGGCCAGGGCACCGGCCCCGCCAGCCGGACGTCGATGCGTACCCCGCGCGGCAAGCGGCTGGGCCATGGCCAGTGATCCAGCCAGCCGGTGGGCTGGCCTTGCGGCGTCAGGCCGCGATAGCTCAACTGCAGCGCCTGCACCCGATGCAGCAACACCTGTGGCTCGCCGTGAGGTTGCAAGGCCTGCCCTTGCAACCGTGCCAGCGTGAGCTGCAAGCGCTGGCCCACCAGCTCCAGACTGTGGCGATACACGCCGCCTCCCAGGCTGGGCGACAGCGGTGCATAGAAACGCACGTGCTGTCCGTCGCCCTCGAAAATCGCCTCGGCAGGCTGCCCTTCCAGCGCGCTCTGCCCGGCACCCGCTGCCAGCGGCAGGGCCTGCCCCAGCGCCGCGCGCAGAAAGTTCTGGCTGGCGCGTACTTCGTCCAGGGCCATGCTGTAGCGCTCGGCCTTGGCCATGGCGCGGTTGGCGCCCAGGATGGCGCCTGCGATCAGGCTCAGCAGCACGCCCAGCAGGCTCAATACCACCAGCACTTCGAGCAGGGTGAAACCATGGCTGCGCGCTTTCATCGATTGGCGCCACTGGCGCGGCTGCGCACCTGCAGCGTGCTGTATTCAGCCTGGCGGGCACCCTGACCGACCCGTAGATCCAGGCGCCAGACGTCTACCGGCGCCTCACCGGCGGGCAGGGTGCTGATCGCCAGCCGCCAATGCAGGCCACTCCAGCGCCCTTCGGTGCTGCCTGCCTGCAATTGGCCCGCGCTGGCTTCGTCCAGAATCGAGCGCGCCGCCAGGCTCAGCTCATCGCTGCGCTGGGCCTGCTGCAGGGCGCGGGCGCTGTTGCCGAAAGCCATCACCAGCACAGTGCTGCACAGCGCCAGTATCAGCAGCGCCGCGAGCATTTCCAGCAGAGTGAAACCGCGCTGGCCGATCAATTGAGGCTGCGCAACTGAACGTTGCCGGTCAGCCAATTGATGTCCACGCGCCAGCGTTTGTCATCGCGTGCCAGCAGCAGATGCCCACCGCTGGCGCCGCCATCGGGGTAGAACTCGAAGGCCGGCCCGAGCCCGTCGGCCGTCTGCAACTGCACGTGCATGTCACCGGGCAATTGCCGGACCGGCTCGCGCGGCCCCTGGAAGCGCCCGGCGTTCAGGTCGAAACGGGTCCGCGCTGGCTGGCCGGTGACGATGGCCTGCACCCTGGCGGCCCGCAGCGACTGCACCAGTTCACTCAGCGCGCGCCGCTCGCTGGCCGCGTGCAGGCCACGGCCGACGCCGAAGCCGACCAGGCCGATGGCGATGCCGATCAGCACGATCACCACCAGCAGTTCGAACAGGGTGAAGCCACGGTGGCTGCGCGGGCGGTTCATGCTTACTGCCAGTTGCCGATGTCGGCCTTGTAGCCGTCACCGCCGGGCTGGCCGTCCTGGCCGAGGAAAATCAGGTCGAAGCTGCCATGCTCGCCGGGGTAGCGGTAGGCGAAGGCGTGGCCGAACGGATCCTTGAGGTCCGACGGCTTGGCATAGGGGCCTGCCCAGCCGACGGCGTTGGCCGGCTTGCTCACCAACTGCTGCAGATTCGCCGGCGGCGAGCCGACGTCCAGGCCGTAGCTCTCGATTTTCATTCCCAGACTGGCGAGCTGGGCCTTGCCGGCGCCGTACTTGCCCTTGTCGACATTGCCGCCGACCTGGCGCACCACGATGGTGGCGACGATGCCCAGCAGGACGATCACCGCGAGCATTTCCAACAGGGTGAAACCGCCCTGGCGGGTGCCGCGGGCAGAGTTGAATCGGGACATCGCAGTTTCCTCAAATGTTACTGGTAAGACTCATCAGCGGCAGCATGATGGCGAGCATGATCACCGCCACCATCACCGCCATCACCACGGTCAGGCTGGGCACCAGGGCGGCCAGCAAGCGATCGATGCCACGCTTGGCCTCGACGTCGAATACGTCGGCCACCTTGAGCAGCATGGTGTCGAGGTTGCCGGACTGTTCGCCCACCTCGATCATCTGCAAGGCCAGCTCCGGCAGCAGCGGCTGCTCACCGAAGGCCTGCGCCAAAGTGCCGCCGCCCTTGACCCATTGCGTGGCCTGTTCCACCTGTTCGCGCAGGGCATGGTTGCCGCACACCTGGCGCACGATGGTCATGGCTTGCAGCAAGGCCACGCCGTTGTTCAGCAAGGTGCCCAGGGTTCGCGCCAGCCGCGCGACTTCGATACGTTGCAGCAACGGGCCCAGCACCTTGACCGACAGCACGCGACGGTCGTGTCGCTGGCGCCGCTGCGGATTGCGTCGCGCCACGGCAACACCCCAGACCAGCGCCACCAGGGCGGCGAGCAGGAGCAGCCCATAGCCGCTCAGAAATTCACCCAGACCAAGGATCGCCTGAGTGATCAAGGGGATGGGCACGCCCAGATCGCGGAAGATGGGCACGAACTGCGGCACCACATAGGCCAGCAGCAAGGCCAGCGAGCCGAGCACGCCGACCACCAGGAAAATCGGATAGATCAGCGCGTTGATCACTTCGCCACGCACTTTCTGGCTGCGCTCTAGGTAGTCGGCCAACTGGTGCAGGGTGTGCTCCAGCGAGCCGCCTGCTTCCCCGGCGCGCACCATGCTCAGGTAAAGGCTGGAGAACTGCCCGTGTTCCTCTTCCAGCGCCTGGCTCAACGGCTTGCCGGCCTTGACCTGCTCGCGCACGCGCTCCAGCAGGGCCCGGCGCCGAGGTTCGCCAGCCTGTTTCAACAGGATGCCCAACGAACGCTCCAGCGGTTGCCCCGCCCCGAGCAGCGTTGCCAGTTGCTGGGTAAAACCGACCAGCGCGGCGGCATTCATGGCACCGCGCTGGCGCGTACCGCCAAGGCTGGCCTGGACATCGCTGTCCAGACTCAGCAGCAACAGCCCACGCTGTTGCAGTACCCGTGCGGCGGCATCGCGATCGCTGGCTTCGAGACTGCCTTGACGGCTGGTGCCGTCGGCGTCCACTGCCCGGTACTTGAAATAGGCCATGATCAGTCGCCGCGCGTGACGCGCAGCACCTCTTCGAGTGAGGTGATACCGGCCACCGCCTGGCGCAAACCTTCTTCATACAAGGTACGCAGGCCACCGCGGCGCGCGGCCTGTTCGAGGGTGGCGGCATCGGCCTGACGCATGAGCAGCGAGCGCAGCTCTTCGTTCATGACCAGCAACTCGGTGATGGCGCTACGGCCGTGGTAACCGCCGCCGGGCAGTTCGCTGGCAGGTCGGTAGAGCATGATCGGGCGCTGCGCAGTGAAGCGCTCCAGCCCATGCTCGGCGATCAATTCGGGCGGTGCCTCGAAAGGCACACGGGTCAGCGGGTCGAGCCGGCGCACCAGGCGCTGGGCCAGAATGCCCTTGACGGTGGACGCGATCAGGTAGCTTTCCACGCCCATGTCCAGCAGGCGGGTGATGCTGGCCGCGGCGCTGTTGGTGTGCAGCGTCGACAGCACCAGGTGGCCTGTGAGCGAGGACTGGATGGCGATGCGGCAGGTTTCCAGGTCGCGCATCTCACCGATCATGATGACGTCCGGGTCCTGGCGCACGATGGAGCGCAGGGCCCCTGCGAAATCCAGACCGATGCTGGGTTTGACCTGAATCTGGTTGATGCCTTCGAGCTGGTACTCCACCGGGTCTTCGACAGTGATGATCTTGCGCTCGGCGGTGTTGAGCCGCGACAGTGCGGTGTACAAGGTGGTGGTCTTGCCCGAACCGGTGGGGCCGGTCACCAGCAGAATGCCGTGGGGATTCTCCAGCACGTCCAGGAACGTGCTCAGCCGTTCGCCATCCATGCCCAGGCTGGGAAAGTCGAAGCTCACGGTCTGGCGATCGAGCAGGCGCATCACCACCGATTCGCCGAAGCTGGTGGGCACGGTGCTGACCCTCAGGTCCAGCTCCTTGCCCTGGATGCGCAGCATGATGCGGCCGTCCTGAGGCAGGCGGCGTTCGGCGATATCCAGGCGCGCCATGATCTTGAGGCGCGAGATGATCGCCGCTGACGACGTCGATGGCGGGGCCTCGGCCTCGTGCAGCACGCCGTCGATGCGATAGCGCACCTTGAGCTGGCTCTCGAAAGGCTCGATGTGAATGTCCGAGGCCCGCTGCTCCACTGCGCGTTGCAGGATCAGGTTGACCAGGCGGATCACCGGCGCTTCCGACGCCAGGTCGCGCAGGTGCTCGATATCGTCTTCGGCACCGCTGTGCTCGTCGAGGGTTTCTATCAACGAACCCATGGCCGACCGCCCCTGGCCATAGAGCTTCTCGATCAGGGCGTCGACCTCACTGGCGGCTCCCACCGACACATACACCGGTTTTTCACAGGCGTAGCGCAATGCCTGCAAGGCATAGTCGTCGCCCGGGTTGGCGGCCAGTACATGAATGCCGTCGCCATGGATGCCCAGCGGCACCAGGCGGTAATGACGCAGAAACCGCTCGTTGACGGTGGGCAAGGGCTCTTCGCAAAGCTGCACGGCGTCGGCCAGCAGCAAAGGCGCCTGCAAGGTCGCGGCCCACGCCTTGGCCAGGTCCAGTTCGGACACCAGCCCCAGGCGGGTCAGCAATTCCACCAGCGTGCTGCCTTCCGATTCCTGCGCCAACCACCGTGCCCGCTCCAGGTCGCTGGCCTTGAGGTGGCCATTGTCCAACAGCCAGGCACACACCTGCTCGACACCCTGTGTCGGCAAGTAATGGCTATCGATGGGGGCGACGGATAAAGACACGGTGGTGTACTTCAAATGATCAGGGGCCACTTTCGAGGCCCCTGAGGTGTAATGACTACAGTAACTAAGCGCGCTGCGTTAGTTTGCCGCAGGCTTGCTCTGCTCGGTGGGGCGGCCACGCTGGTTTTCATCGGACTGCTTTTGCTGCTTCTGTTGTTTCTGCTCCACTTTGACGTTCTTTTCCTGTGTCATGACCGTGGAGTCGCTGACGCCTTGAGCGTTTTGTTCAGTGCTGGATTCGGCTGCGAAAGTGGTGCCGGCAGCAACAAGAGTGAACGCGGCAATAGTGCCCAGTAGTGGCAATTTCATTTCAAGCATCTCCAAGGTTTGTATCGAGCCCGTCCGCCTCAGCGGAATGAAGCTCGCGATCGTTTGCCGAGTTTCGCTCAAAATGGCCGCTGTACGAGCGTTTTTGAGGGTCGATCGACAAAAATGCTAAACCTACAGACCGGAAGGTTTAGCGATGGTTCCCCATGTGTAACAAAAAAATACCGAGAAAATACTAAAACCGCCGAAGTTCACCTTTTCGTTTGACTTCGTTTGTAAACAATTGTCTTAATTTAAAGGCGCGGGCACGTCTCGTGATAATTACTGGCAACTTGCCATTCACCTTAGTTATCCAGGGAAATATCGCCTCAGAACTATCGTAAGTCGAAGTGCCACTAGCGGTGATCTTCCGTGCTTCCTATGAAGTTGCGGTATAGGCCCACTATCGCCTGAAATAAAGGCGTGCAGCACATCGACTGCGACAAATGAGCGCGGGGGTACCTGATACTTGGAGATCGTCTTCACATGCTAAATCGGAAAACCTTGGGTGCTCATTCGGCCCTGGCCCTGCTGAGCCTGGCCGTCGGCCATGCCAATGCATCGACGACCATCAGTCCGAAACAACTCGCCGCCAATGAGCTGCGCGCCGACAAGGCCGCCGAACGAACCCTGGCCAAGATGACCCAGGAAGAAAAACTGGCCTACATCGGCGGTATCGGCGGTTGGGACGTCAAGCCACTGACCCAGTACGGCGTGCCGCAGATCCACGGTGCCGACGGCGGTGCAGGCATTCGCTACACCAGCGAAGGCAACGATCCGGGCGTGGTCTACCCTTCGGGACCGAACCTGGCAGCGACCTTCAACCCGCAGCGCGCCATCGACTTCGGTCGCGCCCTGGGCTACGACACCGCCACCGGCGGCTACCAGTTCGTCACCGGCCCGGGCATGAACCTCTATCGCATGCCGTGGAGTGGTCGTGCCTTCGAATACCTCTCCGGTGAAGACCCGTTCCTGGGCGCGAGCCTGGCTCCGGCGGTGGTCAACGGTATCCAGCAGCGTGGCGTGTGGGCCGAAGCCAAGCACTACGCAGGCAACGACCAGGAGACCAACCGTTTCATCCTCGACCAGGCGATGCCCGAGCGCGTGCTGCGCGAGCTGACGCTGCCGGCGTTCGAGTCCTCGGTGAAGAACAGCACCGTGGCCATGATGATGTGCTCGTTCCAGAAGGTGAACGGCGAGTACGCCTGTGAAAGCAAGCACCTGATCGCCGATATCCTGAAGAAGGAATGGCGCTACAAGGGGCTGGTGCAGAGCGACTACAACGCCGTGGTGCATGGCCTGCCAGCGGCCCAGGCCGGTACCGACCTCGACATGATGGGCGGCCAGATGAACAGCACGGTGCTCAAGCCGTACCTGGACAGCGGCGAGCTGGACATGGCGACCATCGACGACAAGGTCCGCCGCATCCTCAAGAACATCTACCTGTACAAGTTCGACAAGATCGACCCGCAGACCACCCACGACATGAACAGCGCCGCCAGCAACAAGGTCGCACTGAACATCGCCCGCGAAGGCATCGTGCTGCTCAAGAACCAGAACGACGTATTGCCGCTGGACAAGGCGAAGGTCAAGCGCATCGCCGTAGTCGGCAACCTGGCCAAGTACGCGCCGCCTACCGGTTTCGGCAGCGCCCACGTCGACGCCACGCACTACATCAGCGAGCTCAGCGGCCTGCAGCAGATGGCGCCGAACGCCAAGGTCGAGTTCCTCGACAGCCTGTCGCTGGATCCGGCGGCGTCCCAATGGACCACCACCGACAGCAAGGGCAATACGGTCAAAGGCATGAAGACCGAGTTCTTCACCAACGCCAACTGGTCCGGCGATCCCTCGGCCACCCGTATCGACAGCCACGTCGACATGGACTGGTCCACCGACGATATCCCTAGCAATGGTGATACGGCCAACACCTCGATCCGCTGGAGTGGCCAGGTCACCCCGACCATCAGCGGCGAGCAAGTGTTCAAGGTCCGCGCCGACGGTGCGGTGCGCGTGTGGGTTGACGGCAAGAAGATCATCGACAACGGCGACGGTGAAAACATCACCAACAAGAGCATTCCGCCGACCATTCCCGAGTCCGGCAAGATCACCCTGGAAGCCGGCAAGACCTACGACGTGAAGCTCGAGTACTCGCGCCGCGATGGCTACCTCTCGACCATGGGCGGCCTGGTGGGCGTGCAGATGGCCTGGGCCTCGTTGGCCGCGCCGCAAGACCTGTCCCAGTACGATGCCGTGGTGGTTGCTGTCGGCAACAGCAGCGAATACGAAGGCGAAGGGTTCGACCACAGCTTCGACCTGCCCGAGTATCAGAACGAGCTGATCCAGAACATCGCCAAGGTCAACCCGCGCACGCTGGTGGCGATGCACGGCGGTACCGCACTGAAGATGAGCGACTGGATCGACCAGGTCCCGGCCGCGCTGCATGCCTTCTACCCAGGCCAGAACGGCGGCCAGGCCCTGGCCGAGATCCTGTTCGGCAAGGTCAACCCATCGGGCAAACTGCCGATCAGCATCGAGCGCAACATCGAAGACAACCCGCTGTACGCGGATTTCCCGAACTTCGACAACACCCGCACGCTCAAGGACCTGAGCTACAAGAACGACCTGACCATGCTCGGTTACCGTGGTTACGACAAGACCCGCACCAAGCCGCTGTTCGCCTTCGGCCATGGCCTGTCGTACACCCAGTTCAACTACAACAACATCTCGGTGACCCCGGGTGTGGCGGTAGGCAACACGCCGATCAAGGTTTCCTTCGACCTGACCAACAGCGGCCAACGCGCCGGTGCCGAAGTGGCCGAGCTGTACGTCGGCCAGCAGCATCCGAAGGTGGAGCGCGCCGTCAAGGAGCTCAAGGGCTACAAGAAGGTCTTCCTGCGGCCGGGTGAAACCCGTCGTGTCACCATCGAGCTCAACGATCGCTCGCTGGCGTACTTCGACGAGAAGAGCAAGCAGTGGGTCGTCGATGCCGACACCTTCGATATCAGCCTGGGTGCAGCGTCCGATGACATTCGTCTGAAGGGCCGCTTGGTCAATCCGTTCCGTCAGGAACTGTCGACCACCACCAGCAACCCACTGCCACGTTCGGCGTTGAAGTCGACCAAGGTATCCCAGTCGCACGACAACACCGGCGGTGTGTTCGAGCAAACCGAGAGCGAGAACGAATCGAGCGGAAACAGCGAGTACGAAAACGCCGCTTACTAAGTGAAGCCGACGCGGCTTGCACCGCTGCCACAGAGGATCGCAACACCCCTGTAGCAGCGGCGCAAGCCGCGTCAGCGCTTGATGCAACCTGCCTGTCGCACCGCAACACACCGGGACGCGGCTCGCGCCGCTGCTACAGGGTCAGGCCGAGGGGGCTCGGATATCACGTTCTACCTGAGCTATATAACTGTCGAACCGCTCCACCAGATCGACAGTCTCCGGAAACCGCAGCCACTGCAACTGCAAGCCATCCATCATCGCCAGCAACTGGTGAATCAGCGCATCCAGGTCCACATCCCCACGCACTTCGCCAATGGCCACCAGATGATCGAGACGTGTGCGCATGCGTCTGTGAATGGCCGCATAGCGTGATTGGAACCACTCCCAGCCCGGGTGACTGTCCACCAGGCTCTCGGCATTGAGCATGCTGAAGGCGCGGATCACACCCGGCGCGGTCGCGTTGGAACGGTTGATCTGCTGCAGACCTCCCAGAAAACTGCTCAGCGTCAGCTCGCTCTGCAAGGCGTCGCTGATCTTCTGATTGACCTCATCCCGGCGTGCCAGCACGCCCATCAGCAATGCAACCTTGTTGGGAAAGTGGTGCAGCACGCCGGCCACCGAGATCCCCACCCGGTCGGCGATCCGGGCGATCGACGCACCACTGTAGCCTTCCAGGGAAAACAGCTGCAACGCCGCATCGAGCAATTCCTCGCGGCGCTTCTCGCCTTTGGGCGCGCGACGAGTGCGGGGGGCGGTATCGGGGGTACTGTCGGTCATGTCTGTCATGGGCACATCCTGTGTGGGGTATTTCCTGTGTCAGGTGCCTCCTGACATGGAGCATCCTGCGGGGGGTGAGGGTCAGTTCGAGCAAACCCGGTTTCGAGCAAACCTAATGCAGATGACCTGCGCCCTGCAATGGTGCGCCGGTGCAAGCCACGTTCAGATGTGTCAGCGACGAGCGACATTAAGTTCAGAGAATCCCGCCGCCGCGCCGTCGAACCGGGTTGTCACTCACTCGATTGGCACCTACTTGATTGGCACTCTGGCCGATGCACAGGGTCACCTGCTTACCTCTTCAACAAAACAGGTTCGACCCATGATCACCGTTCACCACCTGAACAACTCCCGCTCGCAACGCATCATCTGGCTGCTGGAAGAGCTGGGCGTGCCCTACGAGATCAAGCGCTACGAGCGCGATGCGAAAACCAATCTCGCGCCCGCCGAGCTCAAGGCCGTCCATCCATTGGGCAAATCGCCGATGATCCAGGACGGTCCGCACACCATCATCGAGTCCGGCGCCATCGTCGATTATTTGATCCGTCGTCACGGCCATGGCGCGCTGCAACCTGATCCGGCCAGCGCCACCTACGACGAATACGTGCAGTGGCTGCACTTCGCCGAAGGCTCGGCGATGCTGCCGCTGATGCTCAATCTGTACGTGGGCCGTCTGGGCGACGCTGGCGCGCCGCTGCATCCACGTATCGAATCGGAGCTGGAGAACTACCTGGGCTATCTGAATACCGCCCTCAGCCTGACCCCTTACCTAGTGGGCGAAGAGCTGACCGGCGCCGACGTGCAGATGAGCTTCGTCGGCGAACTGGCCAAGGCCCAGGGCAAGCTGGATGCCTATCCGCACCTGTCGGCCTGGGTCGAACGCCTGCAGGCGCGTCCGGCTTATCAGAAAGCGATCGAGCAGGGCGGCGAGTACAAGTTCGCCAAATGACCGCGGCCCGCGTCAGGCCGGCAGCAGCTTCTTGCAGCCGTCCTTGCGCGTCGGGTACTGGGTGCACTTGCGGGCCAGTTCCTTGACCTGCGCATCGTCCTTGAGCTGTTGGCTCGCCGCCAGCTTCTCGGTGATGAACAGCTCCTCGGAACCCAGTGTGCGTTCGGCCTGAGCGATCATCGCCAGTGCCGCATGCGGATCTTTGTTGAGCAGATGATGAGCAATCATCAGGTCATACAATTCGGGGCTGGCCAATGACCAGTCCTTGATCGCCTGCAATGCCTGCAACGCTTCCCGGCGCTTGCCCTCGGCCATCTCCACACTGAACTGCGCACGGCGAATACCTGGCTGGTCGCGCACCGGCGAGGCCAACGCACGTTCGCTGAACAGGCGAGCTTCCCGCACCTGTCGCTGTTCCAGGGCCACCGTGGCGGCGTAGGCATCCTTGTACGCCTGCAACGACGGCGCCACCGCAGTGGAGGCGCGCAGCTGCTGCCAGCCATCCGCATTCACCCGTGCGCGGCGCTGCCCGTCGTACTGCCGTTGCAGGTACTGACGCAGTTCTGTATCGCGATCCAGCGGCTACATATGCGAGCGCTGAAAGTATTGACCTGCGGCGCTAATGCCGGTGGTCAGACCCTGATTGAGGGTGACCCCAACCTCCTTGACCAGACGATCGACCTGCAGATTTTTCACCGACTCCTGCAGGGCGTCCTTGCGCGCCGTGGCAAAGCTGCCGAGCAAGGATTGCTGCTTGCCTTGGAAATCGCTCAGGCGTTGCAGGCTGTGGCTGGCCGCCCGCGGCGCGTAGCCCGCCTTGATCATCAGGTCCGCGCCCAGCAGATCCGCCTGATCTTCCTGGGTGCGGCCCCAGGCGGTGCTCCAGATGTTCTCCGAAAAACTGTTCATCAAGGCGGTGTACAGCACCGTATTGCTGACGGTCTTCTGGGTGCGCTGGGGGTCCTTGCTGACGAACTTCAACGTGTCCGAGCGATGATCGACCCGGGTATCGGCGACCTTGGCCGCGAGCACGATCGAGGTCGCCACGTTGGTCAGCATGGCGTTCTGCTGTTGGAAGGCCGCGCGTCGGTCGTGGTGGTGCAGCAGTACATGGCTCATTTCATGGCCCAGCATCGCGGCGATTTCATCTTCGCTCTGGACGTTGTCGAGCATGCCCAGCGGCACGAACAGATTGCCGAACGGATCGGCCGAAGGACCGAAGCCGTAGCTGTCGATCACCTTGACCTGCAAGGCCGGCAGCTCGCCGGGCCACCCCTTGCCCAGGCGGGTGACGATGCCTTGCAGATACGCCTGCAAGGGCGGAATCAGCACCACGTTGTGCTGACGAATCTCGCCAGCGGGGATGGCCATGCCGTCGTAGCTCAAGCGTTGCGCCGTGACCCGCTGCGGGTCGAGCTTGTAGTACTGGCGCACATCGGCGGTATCCAAGTAGCGACCCTGGACCTGGGACTGGGTCGAAGGCCCGACTAGATTCATGAAGGCCGCATCGGCACCCTTGAGCGTGCCGCAGCCGGCAAGCAGCAGGCAGGCCATGGCGCCGAATGCCAGGCCGATGCCATGACCGCGCGGGTGTTTCATTGGCCGGATCATGGCTTGTTGCAGCCTGAACCGAAGCCTATGGTCGAGGCATTGCGGGTGTCGGCTTTCTGGCTGTTGGACAGGCGCTCGCATGGCGTGGTGACGATCTTGCCCTCACTCAAGCGCAGGTCCATGGTGTCCAGCCAGACCTTGCGTCCGCCGAGTTCGACCTGCACCAGCTCCAGGTTCGGATTGCTTTCCAGCACCGGTAGCGGCGGCTTGGGCGCGTCCTTGAGGGCCAGCGTACCCTGGGATTTGCCGTGCGCATCGAGCAGCGTCAGCGGATCCGCTTCGAAAGCCTCCACGGTGGCGGCAAACACGCCAGGGCTGCACAGCGCAGCCAATAGCAGAAAAGTGGTTCTGGTCATCCTTGAGTTCCTTTGAGAAGTGAAATACGGACGCGCCTGCGTCGAGCGAAGCCGCGCAGAAGCGACCGCCATTGCCGCCTGACAAACTGGCTGATCGGCTCTGCAATGATGGAAAGGGACAGCACGGCGATGGCCAGCACGTTGGCCGGACTGATGTTGTTCCTCCACAGCCCCCAGCACATCGCAGCCAGCGCCACCTGGACGACGGCCCACCAGAACAGCGGTGCGCGCCAGCTTCGGGCCCGGCGATGACGGCGCCGTCGGTACCAGGCGCGCAAGCCGACGATGACAATGACAAAACCCAGTTGCACCAGGTCCAGCCAACTGATCGACAGCCAGGCATAAGGCTGCGGATCGCGTTGATACGTGTCGTGGTAGGTCACCAGGTTGTCCAGCGCCATGGCGTGCAGGTACACCCCCGGCAGCAGGCCGTGCACCGGCGTTTGGGCCAGGTCACCGGCCGACGTGATCTCGGCACCCACCAGCACCAGCTTGTCGCCGAGCATCTGCCGCAACAGCGCGCGATCCTCCGGCGAATTGGCTTCCAGGGCACTGGCCTTGAGCGTAAGGGTGTAGGCGCAGCTGGCTGGGGCGCTGTCGCCGAACTTCCAGAAGATTGCCTGCCACAGCTGGATGTACCAGGCAGTGTCGTCAATCGAACACTCCGCCACCGAGGTAGACCGTGCTTGCAGGGGCGACAGCGTCGTTCCCCAGCGCAGCGCCATGGGTGGGCGTTGCGCGGCCTCGGCGGCATCCACCGGCAGCCCGGCACAGTCACGGTCGCGGCAGAACTCGCGGTACAGGCCCAGCGCTGGCGTTTCGAGCAGTCCTTGGGAAGTCTCGACGGCCAGCGGGTACCTGTCGCCGACATCGCTCCACTTCACTAGGGCGCGACGGGTCATCCGGTCCAGCGAGTCCAGGGCATTGGCCTGGCCGTCGACGCCGCGCCGGTCGCCGGTATTGGCCAGCAGCACTGCGATGCCTTGTTCCCGATAGCGCTCGAAGACATTCACCAGCAGCTGGCTGCCGTTGTCGGCGTCCTTGGGTGCATGGTCGTGGCTGTACATCAAGTCCACGAACACCGCCCGTGGCTTGTAGGCGAGCAGGCGTTTGAACAACTGGCTTTGCTGCGCATAGGGCAGGGGCCAGAAGGTAGCGTTGTGCATGAGGTAGGCGTCGTCGATCAGCACCACGACCACCTGCTGTTGACCGGTGTCCGGGTAACTGCTGGCGGTGATGCGATTGATCCACTGCGAAGACGCAGCATCGCTGGCACTGGACAGCCCGAAAGGATCGAGCAGTGCAATGCAGCCTATGACCAGGCCGAGCAGCACTTGCCCCAGCCAGAAGCGAAAATAATTAGCCTTCATCCGTGGCCTGATCAGCGATTCCCTGTGTGTCGGCTTTGTAAAGGAAGTGGACAGATGATGTCAAGGCGATGGCAGGCGGGGTTGCGAACGGTTGAATATGGTTATTCTGTAATCGTATTTAAAATAAATTTCTTATGCACATATAGTCGCTCCCATACATCCCTGATGCCTTGCCTGGAGCGCCTATGTCTCGATCCACTTTCAGCCGTCTGGCTACTGCCGTCGGACTCGGGTTCAGCCTGTTGGCCGGTGCCGTGGTTGCACCCGCGCAGGCCCATGCCGAGGGCGAAATCCGTATCGCCGAGCAGTTCGGTATCGTCTATCTGCTGCTCAATGTGGTGCGCGATCAGCATCTGATCGAGAAGCACGGCAAGGAGGCGGGCATCGACATCAAGGTCGATTGGACCCAGCTGTCCGGCGGCTCTGCGGTGAACGATGCGTTGTTGTCCGGCGCGATCGACATTGCCGGGGCAGGCGTGGGTCCGCTGTTGACCATCTGGGATCGCACCCATGGACGACAGAACGTGAAGGCGGTCGCTTCACTGGGCAACTTCCCTTACTACCTGCTCAGCAACAACCCCAAGGTCAAGACCATCGCCGACTTCACCGAGAAGGATCGCATTGCCGTGCCCGCCGTCGGTGTATCGGTGCAATCTCGCTTCCTGCAATACGCGGCGGCCAAGCAGTGGGGCGACAAGGAATACAACCGTCTGGACAAGTACACCATCGCCGTTCCTCATCCCGATGCCACAGCGGCATTGATTGCCGGCGGTACCGAACTCAGTGGGCACTTCTCCAACCCGCCGTTCCAGGATCAGGCCCTGGCCAACCCCAATGTGCATGTGGTGCTCAACACCTACGACCTGCTGGGCCCCAACTCACCCACCGTGCTGTTCGCCACCGAGAAATTCCGCGAGGAAAACCCCAAGACCTACCACGCGTTCGTCGAGGCCCTGGCCGAGGCGGCCGACTTCGCCCAGAAAGACAAAGGCGCCGCTGCCGATACCTACATCCGCGTGACCGGCGCGAAGATCGACCGGGCCGCACTGCTGAAAATCATCGACAACCCGCAGTTCGAATTCTCGATCACACCGAAGAACACCTACCCCCTGGCCGAGTTCATGCACCGCGTCGGCGCGATCAAGAACAAACCGGCCTCCTGGCAGGATTACTTCTTCAAGGACGCCAAGCCGTTGCAGGGGAGTTGAGATCTGATGCCCTGTGCCCCTAACGCGGACGTTCATGCATGTGGCATGACGTTTTCATTGGCCTGCTGCGCAAGCTGGTATTCAAGGGAGGTGCCAAATTTATGGGCGCTGACCACATGGGGCAGAATTGCTGGGCTGATAGCCCAGCGCTGATATTCGCTCCACGTCATACCTAGATAGTCGTGCAGTTCTATTTGGGTGCCCGCCCGACCTTCATGCCAGGCTTCGATGAAGCTGTCGATCTCGTCTTCGCGCGCGTTCCCCTCGATGCAAAGTTCTACGAAGGTCATGTCTACCTCTCAATGGGTTCTGATTCGTCGGCCACGAACTGCGGGCTTCAGCAACCGTCCTGTTTCTGGACACACCGAGCCCAGATGAAACCCACGCCGGTCGAACACCTCGAACTCGCCATGCAACGAATCCCAAGAATAGTATCGCTGAGCTATTGGATCAAAGTAGACCTTCCTGCCTGCTTCAACAAAGGCGACTCTGAAGCTGCTGACGATTGACGGATCTGGCTTCGGCTTGCCTGCCATTGAACACTCCCTGTCTCGGTCCCATGGTGCAGCAGCACGGGCAACGGGCGGATCTATAGCGGTGAGTGCTGTAACCAGTGGCTGGCGGCTTCAGGCCAATGGTTTCAAGATGTACGTCGCGCTGCCCAGAAATAAAAAAAGCCCCGTCCATCACTGGCGGGGCTTGGGTCGATCGCGATCGAATTACTTTTTCTCGGGCGCCTTGATCTCGTCCGGTACGTCCGAGGACAGCGCCTGATGGCGGTCTTCGGTCACGCGCTTTTCGCGGGCCTTGTCGTGTTCTTCGGCGGCTTCGGCTTTTTCCTCGGCGGCTTGCTCAGGCTTGCCCTCGGCTTGCTTCTGGGCGGCGGCTTCGGTGTGCTCGTTGGCTTTCTGCACGTGGTCTTCGGACGTCTTGTCACAGGCCGCCAGGCCCAGGGCAGAAATCATCAGCAGAGCGAGGGAAAGTTTCTTGGGCATGGGACGCAACCATTGTTCTGAATGAATCCCTTTGAAACCGGCGCACGGCGATTGGTTCACCGCCAACGCCGGGCGCGACGCTCTGCCGCAGGCCATCAGCTCACGTTCAGGCGATCCAGCAGGCTGTACCAGGCCACGCCGGCGCCGATGTAGAAACGTTGTAGCCCGTGCATCGGCAGCTTTTGCAGAGGGCTGACCGGATAGGCGAAGTCGGCCTGGCTGTCGCACAGGCTGGTCGCCAGTTGCTGCCCCAGGCTGGTACACAGGGCAATGCCACGGCCGTTGCAGCCCAGCGCCAACGTCAGGCCCGGCGCGGGTTGATGCACATGCGGCATGAAGTCCCGGGTGATGGCGATGCGTCCGGCCCAGCGGTACTCGAAATCCAGCCTGCCCAACTGCGGAAACAGCAAGGCCAGCGAGCGTTCCAGATGAGCGAAATCCTGGGGTGCACCGGGGTCGGCGAAGGTGCCGCGGCCGCCCATCAGCAGGCGCCCATGGCTGTCCTTGCGGAAGTACAGCAACAGCCGCTGCGCCGTGGAAACCGTTTCCTGTCCGGGCAGAATGCTCTGAGCCGCAGCGCCCTGCAGCGGGCGGGTGGCGACGATGAAGCTGTTCGCCGCCAGGACGCTTTGCGCCATGCCCGGCCACAGGCCATCGCTGTAACCGTTGGTGGCGAGCACCACCTGGGCTGCCTTGACCGTGTGGCCGCTGGCGGTCTGCACCTGCCAGCCCGAGGCGACCGGCTGCAGCCCGATCACCGGGCTCTGCCCATGAATGCTGGCGCCGGCCGCCTGGGCTGCCCTTACCAACCCACGGGCATAGGCCAACGGTTGAATGGCGCCGGCACGGCCATCCAGCCAGCCCCCGGCAAATGCCTGGCTGCCCATGCGCGTCGCCACGTCGGCGGCATCCAGGCACTGCACCGGCACCCCGCGACGTTCCCACTGCGCGGCCCGCGCGTGCAGGCCGGCAACGCCCTTATGCGAATAGGACACCTGCATCCAGCCCTTGCGCACGGCAGCGCACTCAATGCCATGGCGATCGATCAGGTCGAACACCAGGTCGGCCGAGCGCGACACGGTGTCGATCAACGGTTCCGCCACGGCCGCGCCGTACAGCCGCACCAGTTCGTCCGGGTCATGCTTCAAGGTCGGATTGACCTGCCCGCCGTTACGTCCCGATGCCCCCCAGCCCGGCTCCCGTGCTTCCAGCACGCACACGCTGACACCACGCTCGGCCAGGTGCAGGGCAGTGGACAAGCCGGTGTACCCGGCACCGACGATCACCACATCGTACGTGCCCGATTCGCGCAGTGGCGGTGTTACCCGCGCAGGCGGCGCGGTCGCGGCCCACAGTGAAGGCACGTCGATCATGGCTGGCTCCGCGTGCTGGTGGTCGGATGCAACACCCGACGCAGGAAATCCTGGGTACGCGGATGTTGCGGATTGCCCAGCACTTCTTCGGCCGGTCCGGTTTCCACCAAGTAACCACCGTGCAGAAAGCACACGCGGTCGGCGACTTCCCGGGCAAAGCCCATCTCGTGAGTGACGACGATCATGGTCATGCCCTCGTCGGCCAAGGTGCGCATCACCTGCAGCACATCGCCCACCAACTCCGGGTCCAGCGCCGAGGTCGGTTCATCGAACAGCATCGCCTCGGGCTTCATCGCCAGCGCGCGGGCAATCGCCACGCGTTGCTGCTGGCCACCGGACAACTGTTCCGGATAGGCATCGGCCTTCTCTGCCAGTCCGACCTTGTCGAGCAATGCCAGTGCCTCGCGGCGCACCTGCGCGGCTGGCTCGTTTTTTACGTAGAGCGGCCCCTCCATCACGTTTTCCAACACGGTGCGATGGGGGAACAGATTGAAACGCTGGAACACCATGCCCATGCGGCTGCGCAGGGTATGCACCGTCTTGCTGCCGCGCTGCACGGTTTCGCCGAAAGCCAGGATCGAGCCGCCTTCATAAGTTTCCAGCGCATTGATGCAGCGCAGCAAGGTCGACTTGCCCGACCCCGACGGGCCGATCAGGCACACCACTTCGCCTTTCTGCACCTGCAGATCCACCCCGTGCAGCACGCGGTGGTCGCCATAGTTCTTCTGCAGTCCACTGATCTGGATCATGCCTTTTTCCTCCGGCTCAGACGCTGCTCCATGCGCCGCAACCCGTACACCAGCGGCAGGCTCATCAGCAGGTACAGCAAGGCCACCAAGGTGTAGACGGTCATGTTCTGGAACGTCGACGAGGCGATGAGCTGGCCCTGGCGGGTCATTTCGGCCACGGTGATGGTCGACACCAGCGACGAGTCCTTGAGCATCATCACCAACGTGTTGCCGTAGGGCGGCAGCGCGATGCGAAACGCCTGGGGCAGGATCACCCGGCGCATCATCATGAACGAACGCATGCCCAAGGCTTCTGACGCCTCGCGCTGGCCCTGGTCCACGGCAATGATGCCGGTGCGAAAGTTCTCCGCCTGATAGGCCGAGTAGGCGATGCCCATGCCGATCACCCCGGCCTGGAAGGCCGTCAGGTGAATGCCCATGTCCGGCAGCACGAAATAGATGTAGAACAGCTGCACGATGATCGGCAGCCCACGGATCACGTTGATCACCGTGCTCGCCGCCCACGACAGCGCGCGGATCGGCGACAGCTTGAGCAGCGCCAGCACCAGCCCGATCGCGCTGCTGAGCAGAAACGACAGCACCGTGATCTGGATGGTCACCCACGCGCCCTGAAGCAGAATCGGCAGGAAGTCCTGCGCGTTCTGCAAGAAGTCAGCAAGCTTCATGGTCGCTCCTCAGCCTACACGCCCCACTTCTGCACGATGCCCTGCAGCGTACCGTTGGCCTTGATGGTGTCGATGGCCTTGTTCAGGCGCTCCAGGGTTTCGCTGTCACCCTTGCGCACCACGAAGCACACATCGCCCACCTTGGCCGCCTTGTAGTCGGCAGCCAGCTTCACCCCTTTGAAGGTGTTCTGGCGAATCTGGTAGGCCACGATCGGCTGATCGGCCACGGCTGCCTTGATGCGGCCCAGGGACAGGTCGCGGACCATCTCGGCGATCGAATCGTAGGTGCGCACTTCCTGGAAGATGCCCATCTTGTTGACCAGGTCGTAGAACGCGGTGCCCGCCTGGGCGCCGATCACTTCGCCCTTCAATGCAGCCAGGTCGGGGTAGGCGGTGTTGTCGTCGGCACTGACGATCAGGCCTTCGCCGTAGGAATAGACCGGCGCGCTGAAGTCCACCACCTTGGCCCGCTCGTCGGTCTTGAGCATCCCCGCGGAAATGAAGTCCAGCTTGCCCGACGTCAAGGACGGGATCAGCGCCGCGAAGTTGGTCTGTTCCATCTGCGTGCCGAAGCCACCGGCCTCACCGACCGCCTTGGCGATGTCCACCATCATCCCCTGAATGCTGTTGCTCTTGATGTCCAGGAAGGTGAAGGGCGAACCCGTGGCGGTTGCACCAACCTTGTACAGCGGTGCCTCGGCGGCGTGCACGAGGGATGCACCAAGGGTCAGGCAGATACCGAACGCGAAACGGCGAAACAGAGGGGAGAGGCTGTTCATCGGGTCACTCCAGAAGGGATCGGAAGGTGGAGACCGCCAGGCGGACATGACCGAGGTCGCAAGCTCTATGCCATTTCATACCGAAATAATCGATTTTCAGTGACAGGAAATCGATAAACATCACGTTCGTATCGGTATCCGATTTTCAGGCGCGTAAATTGCTGTCTCTTTGCTGTTGTCCGGGTCCATTCGCCGAATATTGCCTTGAGGCTCTCATGTCCGAAGATCGCAACAGCCTGTTCAATCAATCCCTGGAAAAAGGCCTGGCCGTGCTGCGTACATTCAGCGCCAAGCGCCGCAGCATGAGCCTGGCAGAGATCGCCGAAGCCTCGCACATGACCAAAAGCTCGGCCCAGCGCATGGTCTTTACCCTGGAAAGCCTGGGTTACCTTCGGAAACACTCGCGCACCCGACATTACCAGCTGACACCCCATGTGCTGGAACTGGGCTTCAGCTACCTCGATGCTCATTCCCTGATCGAAGTTGGCAACCCGTTCCTGGCCGAACTCACCCGACTCACTGGCGAGACCGCCTGCCTGACCGAACCCACCGGCGTGGAAATGACCTACATCGCGCGCTTCGTCAGCGCCCGTTTCGTACCCGTGCACATGCCCATCGGCAGCCGCGTGCCGATGTACTGCACCGGCTCCGGCCGCGCCTACCTCAGCGCCCTGCCCGAAGCCGAAGCCCTGGCCCTGGTGCAAAGCAGCACCCGCGTTGCCCACACCCCGCACACCCACACCGAGGTGGACGACATCATGGCTTCGCTGCAAACGGTGCGTGACTGCGGCTACGCCGTGAACACCCAGGAACTCTTCCTGGGCGACATGACCATCGCCGCCCCCGTCATCGGCGGCAACGGCCGGCCCGTAGCCGCCGTCCACGTGGTAGCCCCCACCAGCCGCTGGACCCGCGCCGACGCCGAAAGCCAACTGGCACCGGCCTTGATGCAGTGCGTGCAGGTGTTGAGCAATTCGGCGCGGAGTTTGGGGTAGGGGAAAATGGAGACCTGGTTGTCCGAATATCGCCAAATTGGCGATACTGAGCCTCGTAGTGACTGGATCAGGCTGCCGAGGCTCTAGGGGTGAGCGCTCGCAGCATCAGCCGATACAGCAGTGGCCGAGAGACAGTGCCGCGGACCTTGGCGCTGGCGTGCCTGGGATGGGAAACGCTGGATCACCCGGATGCGGCTTGAAGTGTGGCTAATCTGCTTCCGATTTGGCAGTTACCACGTGTTCCCGACATCATCCAAGCGCACGGACACCACCTCGGTTGCCGGTCGTGAGCCGAATACGCTTGGCTGCAGGGCAGCGAGATTCTAGATAAGGGATGACTATGTTTGATATCACCAACTTTTGGCTTTTTATAGTTGCCGTTTTTCTGCTTTCCATAACACCAGGCCCCGACATGGCTTACGTGGTGGGGCAAAGTGTGGCAAATGGTCGGCGTGCGGGCGTCATCTCAGCGGCTGGCGTGGCCTTGGGCAGTTGCACTCACGCGTTGGCGAGTGTTGTGGGTCTCACGGCCCTGATTGCGGCCTCGCCTGTCATGTTTACCCTGGTTAAATATGTTGGCGCGATTTACCTGATCTACCTGGGTGGAAAGTTGGTGCTCGAGACCTTTGGTCGCGCACGCGCAGAAACCGCTGAAAGCGCTGACATCAAAAAAGACGCGGATCTATATGGCCTTCTGTCTAAGGGGTTCATAACGACCTTGATGAATCCAAAGGTCCTGCTGTTCTTCATTTCATTCTTTCCACAATTCGTAGCGCCTGGAGGCGAGCACCACACCGCGTCTTTCCTGGTGTTGGGATTGACCTATGCGCTGGTAGCGTTTCTAACCGACGCAACCTTTGCGATTCTGGCTGGAAGTGCCTCAAGCGGCATGTCACGCAACAGATCGCTGCAGAAATTAATGGATCGTGTCGTCGGAGGTGTGTTCATCGCGTTAGGCATCAGGCTTGCGCTGACTCGTACCTGAAAATGCCGAGGTAATCGCCGGGTTTTGCGGGTGATCACGAATCACATCCCGTGACGGATGCAGGCCATTGTTCGACGCCGCGGACTTATCGACTGCCGTGCATCCCCCAAATGCACGGCAGACCGGGTCATTACACCGCGAACGTCGCCCCACGCGCATTCACGAACAACGAATAGATCGAGTGACTGCCGGCCATGAACAGCCGGTTTCCCTCGCGCCCGCCGAAGCACACATTCGGGCAGCGTTCGGGCAGGGAAATGTGCCCGATGGCCTTGCCCTGTGGATTGAACACGCGCACGCCGTCGAGTTTTTCCAGGTCGGCCTTGGGATCACCATTGCCACCCCAGCCGCACCACAAATTACCCGCCTCGTCGCACTTGATGCCGTCGATGGCGGCGTAGTCCAACCCTTCGATATGTTTGCGGCGCTCGCCCAGAGTACCGTCGTCCTTCACATCGATCGCCCAGATCAATCGATTGGGCTTGGCCCGGCCTTCGACGACGTAGAGCAGTTTTTCATCGGGTGAAAAACACAGGCCATTCGGCCCGTTGATGTCGTCGATCACCCGCGTGACTTTCCTGCTCTCGCCGTCGATGCGGTACACCGCATGAGGTTGGGTGGGGGTGATCTTGTGGCCTTCGTAGTTGTTGATGGTCTGGAAGGGCGGATCGGTGAACCAGATGGATCCGTCGGTTTTGCAGACGACGTCATTCGGGGAGTTGAAGGGCTTGCCGTCGAAACTGTCAGCCAGCACGGTGACGGTGCCGTTGTGTTCAGTGCGCGTGATGCGGCGGCCTTCACTGGTGGTGGTAGAGCCTTCGCAGACGATCAGTCGCCCCTGGCGATCCTGGCACATGCCGTTGGAGAAGTTGGAGTGTTCGCGGTACACGGTGAAGGAGTCCGTGATTTCGTCCCAGCGCATGATGCGATTGTTGGGGATGTCGCTGACCAACAGATAGCGACCAGCGCCGATCCATACCGGCCCTTCGGCCCAGCGCAGGCCGGTGGCCAGTCTTTCGACACTGGCATTGAACACGCGCAACTCAAGGAAACTGTCGTCGAGCACGTGCAGCAGCGGGTCAGGGTAACGCTGACTCAAGGGCTCGGCGGCACTGGACAGTCGGGGCAGCGCAGTGCTGCCCACGGTGGCGAGCGTGGCGGAAACTGCGAAGGACTGTTTCAGAAAGCTGCGGCGGGTATTGCCCTTTGCTCGGTCGAGCCGTTCGGGCCCGGCGGACGAGAATGAGTCCATGTAGCGATCTCCGTAGTTTTGTTTTTATGAGGAGACGTAGTAATACCTTGTGATAGGACATCGTACAAGTATTCGGCCTTGTTTCGGGTCGCTGCTTTACAGGGATACAGGTTCCCGCGGTCCCGGTTTTTTGCTCAACGCCCTAGTTTTTCAAGTGCCGCATCGGTCAAGAAAGAAGATCGACTTTTGACATTGTGCTCACGAACAAATCGGTCGATCTGCGAAATCACGAATCCAGGCAGTGTGACGTTGACCTTTTCGGTCTTGCCCAAGTAAGGCGTTATATCGATATCGAGCATTCCCCAGCCCATGTCCGTGTATTCGGCGTCGTTACGAAGGACTGCCGTCGCGCTTGGGAGAGGAATACGCTCTCCACGAGCCGCAAGTTCCTCCAGCATGATATGAGCGATCTCGATCGCAGCACCGTAGGCCTCTTCGAACGTGTCGCCAGCGGTGATGGCGCCAGGAATGTCGGGCACCTGAATTCCGACGGCTGTAGTTTCATCGCCCCACTCGATGCAGATTGGGTAGCGCATGGATATCTCTCCTCATGAGTAGGCCGTTGCCTAGATCAAGCCGGCAAGTTTTCGAATTGCTCTAACCGTACCAACCGGCAGATCCTTCTTTGGGTGTGGAACAGGAACTGTTTGCGTACGCCTTGGATGCTTGAACATGTGATGACTTCCGGCGATGCGATCTAGAATCCAACCGGCCTGCTCCAGCTCGCGTATTAGCTGTCTGCTCTGCACTCAGCACTCCTTGCGCACGAGGACTTTATAACTCTAGAGGTATTTTTTCAAGATCGAGGAACCCGTATAGGGTATCTGAGGCTACCGTCCGAGTCGTAAAGCTCAATGGTTACGAAAGTTTCCAATCAGCACCTTTCATTGCAGACCCGACCACCTGCATCAAGTCCACCTCCCCATGGCCGATAGCAAAAGCAATGCAAGCCACGCCCCGCGTGCGCTGTGCAACCTTTCCAGCGAGCCATGTGATGAACCTCTTCAAACGATTCAACCCCGCCCGCGCACTCAGCCAGGGTGCCGTGAGCCTGAGCTGCACGGCCAGTGAGTTGGACCGCGCCCTGGCCGGTCTGCGCGCGGATCCCGTGCTGGTGACAGGCTTCGTCTCGCCTCACCTGGACATCGACAAGGTCGCGGCCAGCGTTCGGCAGCGCTTTCCCAATGGCACCATCAGCCTGTGCACCACTTCGGGCGAGCTGTGCAACAGCGCGGATGGTCTGTACTGCGCGGCGGGCGAGCACTGGGACCGCATCGTGCTGCAGTGTTTCGAGCGCAATGTGATTGCCTCGGCGGAAGTGGTCATGGTGCCGCTGGAGTGCGAAGACATCCGCAACGGTGGCAAACGCATGGAGATGCGCGAGCGCATCGCGAAGCTGGTCGCCAACATCAAGCGCGTCCAGGTCAGTACGCCCATCGACCACCGCGATACCTTGGCCTATGTGGTTTTCGACGGGCTGTCGGCTTCCGAATCGTTCTTCATGGAAGCGCTTTACGAGTCGGGCCGCTTTCCCTGCCTGTTCGTCGGCGGCTCTGCGGGCGGCAAGTCGGACTTCCAGAAAACCCTGATCCACGACGGCAAACGCAGCTACCAGAATCATGCCCAGATCGTCTTTCTCAAGACCGCACCGGACATCCGTTTCGGTGTGTTCAAGAGCCAGAACTTCGAGCCGGCCGGGCTGACGTTCAGCGTGCTCACCGCCTCCGTCGAAGACCGCACCATCGATCAGGTGATCGACAGCAGCGGCAACATCATGAGCATGGTCCAGGCCCTGTGCAACGCGTTCAAGTGCGACAGCCATTCCCTGGAAAAAAACCTGGCCGAGTACTCCTTCGCCATCCGCGTCGGCAGCGAATTGTTCGTGCGTTCCATTGCCCGTATCGACCATGCCCAACAGATCATCCAGTTGTTCTGCGACGTTGCGCCGGGCGAAGAGCTGGTCATGGTCAAGCGCACGCCGCTGCGTCAGGCCACGGAAAAAGACTACCGACAGTTCCTGCAAGGCAAGGGCGGCCAACCGGTGGCTGCCATCCTCAACGATTGCATCCTGCGCAGGCTCAACAACGCCAATGACTTGGGCAGCATGCGCGGCCTGTTTGGCGACGTGCCGGTAGTGGGTTTCTCGACCTTCGGTGAAATCCTCGGCTTGAATCTCAACCAGACCCTGACCGCGATTTTCTTCTTCCGCGTCGCCAAGGGCGCATCCTTCACCGACGAGTATGTGGATAACTTCATCGCCCACTATGGCGAGTTCAAAGCCTTCTTCCTGCGCCGCCAGCTCAAGAAAATGGTCGGCCTCAACCACGTGGTGGTGAAACAGATCGAAGCCTTCAAACGCAACGATTTCACCAGCGCCCTCGACACCCGCGGCCTGGACACCGGCATCCTCCCCGTTTTCAAAGGGCTCGCCGCTCTGGGCCAGGTGCTCGCCGACACTGGGGAACACCAACAGCAGATGGCCACCCAGATCAACCATTATTCCGGCGAGCTGCACCTCTCCATGGACGACCTGGCGGCCACCATCGACCGGCAGAATACCGTTTCGACCCAGGCCGGCAGCACCGTCGAAGATCTCGCCCGGCAGGCCGACCAAGCGGTGATCGGCGCGCGCGCCCTGGCCAGTTCGAGCCTGCAGATTCAATCCATCGTCCAGGTGATTCAGCAGATCGCCGGCCAGACCAACCTGCTCGCGCTCAACGCCGCCATCGAAGCAGCCCGCGCTGGCGATCTGGGAAGGGGCTTCGCCGTGGTGGCCGACGAGGTTCGCAAACTGGCGGAGATCACCCGCAAGAATGCAGCGGACATCGGCGTGGATGTCGATCTGCTGTCGAGCGAGATCCAGCGAGTGGCTCAGCAGATCGAAGATCAGTCCACAGGAGTGAGTGCGTTGAGGGAGATGCTGGACACCTTGGAGGCGTCGAGCCAGGCAACCGAGGGGACGGCGAGGCGGACCAAGGGGATTGCGGATACGTTGACCGAGTTGACGCGGCGGTAGGGGAGTTCCAGCAGGTTGACGAGGGGGCCAGCATCAAAGCCTGAACCCCTCGACGATATGCTCGGCCAACGCATCGATCATCGGCGACCGAGTATCGGGGTTGCGCAGCAGCATGATGCTCGCCAATGGCAACAAGGGCATGCCCTCGGCTTCGCCGATGATCCGCAGCCCCGGCGTGATCAGGCTCTGCAGCTGTGCGGTGACCGCCAGGCCAACGCCGACCGCGGCCATTATCGCCGCGAGGCTGGGGCTGGAATAGGCGATCCGGTAGGGCTTCTGCCCGGCGTCCAGGGCATTGCACGCCCATATCCGGCAAAAACAATCGGTATTGAACATCGCCAGTGGCACGGGCGTTTGTTCATGGAGAAAAAAGCCCTCGGCTTCGGCCCACACGAAGCGCTCCTGACGCAGCAACTGGCCCACCTCTCGCCCAGGTTCACGGGTAACGATCGTCAGATCCAGGTCCTTGCGTTGCATCAACTGCCGGGAGCTCTCGCAATGCACTTCCACCTGCACCAGCGGAAACGCCTGAGCAAAGCCGGACAAGATCCCCGGCAGAAAGCGCATCGCGTAGTCGTCCGGAGTACCGATGCGGACGGTGCCGACCATGTGCGGCTCGCGCAATGTGGTGAACACTTCGCTGTGCAATTTGAGAATGCGGCGCGCGTAACCCAACAGAATCTGCCCTTCAGCCGTCAGCTTCACCTGCCGGCCATCGCGCTCGAACAGTTGCCGACACAGCACGTCTTCCTCGAGCCGCTTCATCTGCATGCTCACCGCCGACTGGGTGCGGTTCACCCGCTCACCGGCCTTGGTGAAACCGCCCTCATCGGCGATGGCCACGAAGGTACGCAGGACTTCCGAATCGATGCTCTGGTAGTGGGACATTGATCAATCTCTGAGATGCACTGCATTCAAAACATTCGTTGGATTGATGTTAAGCCTGAACCGAGAATCAAGCCATCAACCCGGAGGATGAGCAGATGAAAGGTCAAATAGTGAATGCCTATGTCTCGCACAACTGCTGCACCCAAAGTGAATCAGCAAGATCTTTTGCCAATCCATGGAAGCGCATCGCGCGCTGGTGTGAACTGGCCCGGCAACGGCATCAACTGGAGCAGATGAGTGACGCCGGGCTCAAGGACCTGGGCTTGAGCCGAGCGGATATCTATAAGGAGATCGAACGCCCGTTCTGGGATGATCCGTTTTGCAAGTGAGGGCGGCAGACGTGTGAACTCATACGCCAAACCCTGCAGTACATGGCGGAGCGAGGCCAGTTGCCCTTCAAGTCCGTTTTGATCACCGAGGACGATGAAGCCTTGCTTGAAACGGTGCGGGAACGGTTGGCGAATCCTCAGCGAGTCAAGGTTTCGCTGGATGACCTATAGCCTTAGAGTTGTCACCACCCGCTCCTCGCCATTGGCCTAGCGCCCGGTAACCCCCTTCGCCACTTGCACGCGGAGCACCTTGTTGGCAGCGGTGATATAGGCCCAACTGCCTTGTTCATCCGAGCAGAACGTCAGGTTGCTGGTGTCGCTCGCGCTTACCAACAGTTTGCCCAGCGACTTGCCGGCTGCGGAAAAGACCTGGATCCCTTCCTTGCTGCTGCTCCAGACATTGCCAAGCGCATCCACCTTGATACCGTCGGGAATGCCGGATTCTATCTCGGCAAAGACCTTGCCGTTGCTCAAACGACCGTCGCGGACCTGATAGACCATGATGCGGTGGGCCAGCGTCTTGTTGCTGAAGTCATGGGCCATTTGCGAGTCGGCCACATACAACCGCTGTTGATCCGGCGAGAAGGCCAGCCCGTTGGGTGAGTGCAGTTCTGGCGTCTCGAGACGGGTGATCTCACCGGTTTCGGGCACATAGCGATAGACGAACTCCCCACCCTGCTCGGGTGTGCCGCCATAGCCTTCGCTTTTGCTTAGCACCCCGAAGGTGGGGTCGGAAAACCAGAGCGTGCCGCTGTTATCGGCCACCACATCGTTCGGGCTGTTCAACCGCTTGCCCTGGTACGTGTCGACCAGGGTCCGCCACTCACCATTGGCCTCCTGCCGCACGATACCGCGCTTGCCGTGAGACGCCGCGACCACACGGCCCTGCGCGTCCAGCGTATGCCCGTTCTGGAAGTCTGCCGGTTCCAGCCAGGTCGACACGCCATCCTTCGCTTGCCAGCCGCTGACCTTGTTCGCCTTGATATCGCTCCATATCAGACGACCATCCTGCAGACACAGCGGCCCCTCGGCCCACTTCGCCTGATCGGTGAGCAGCTCGACCCGGGCCTTGGCGTCGACCAACTGGCTGAACGCCGGGTCGGTGACCACTTGCCGGACAGACGCCGCTGCAGTGGCTGCGCTGGCAGAACCTGCGACCAGAATCGCGCTGCCCAACAACCAGGACGAAGGGCTCAGGAACAGTTTTTTAAAGGTTGGATTCATGTGTTCAGGTCCGTTGGAAATCAGTAGGCACAGCTGCCGTTCGTGCGTTTGTCAGCCGCACTTGGCTTGAGTTTGATGATCAACTGAACATTGGGTTCATCGGCTACGGTGCGGGTCAGGGACCGAGCGCCGACACATGACTGCAGGAATAACTTTCCGGAGCAGGTAGGTTGGTGAAATTTGAGGTAGTGTTTCTAACGCACCAGACAAGCCCCCAGGCTGGAAATGCAAAACCCTTGTTCATAGACCGAGTGAGCTTTCATGAATCGCCGCAATTTCATTCTAGGCGCCGGCACGGCAGTGTTGATGTTGAAAGTCGCGGCCATTCAGGCCAAAGATCCAACGGCCAACAGTGAAACAGTCCAGCTGTGGAGCGACGTCCCGCCAGGGGGAGGCGGACCCTCGGGCAACCACCTGCTCACATCCCATGGCTCGCTAAGCAACGTCACCCGTCCATACCTACAGATCTTCAGACCCGTCAAACCCAACGGAAAAGCGGTGATTGTCTCTGCCGGTGGCGGGTACAAACGAATCGAACTGGGGATCGAGGGATGGCCCTTGGCGGAGTGGCTCACGGAGCGCGGGTACACCGCGTACGTGCTGGCCTACCGTTTGCCGAGTGAAGGCTGGAACGCCGGCAACATCGTCGCACTGCAAGATGCACAACGCGCGCTGCGCATAGTCCGCAGCCGGGAAAGCCACGTCTCGCTACTAGGCTTTTCAGCCGGTGGACATCTGATGGGCATGACCGCAACGCTTGGCGATTCTCAGACCTATGCAGCGCAGGACAGCATCGACTCGCTATCCGCCGTGGTTGAAGGAGCGGCGTTAATCTATCCACCGATTACGTTGGAGCGGCCTTATACACATACCTCGACCCACAAGGTGCTGGTGGGGCCAGACGCGTCGGCGCAAAAAGAGGCTGAGTGGTCTGTGCAGAATCGGGTGACCGGGAACACCCCGCCCGAGTTTTTGGTGCAGGCGGAGGATGACTCGGTGGTGGATCCGCACAATACGCTGATCATGGCTGCGGCGTGTGAGCAGCGTGGGGTGGCTGTGGAGATGCATCGGTATGCAACAGGGGGGCATGGGTTTGGGTTGGGGAGGAGGGGGACTGCGGCTGGGGAGTGGCCGGGGAGGTATGAGGCGTGGTTGGGGAGGTTGGGGTGATGTGTGATTGGCGTTGCCGCGGCGGTTTTGTCCGCTGTAGTGCGGCACCAAGATTCGAAAATCTTAATAACTAATTGATTTAATAATTAATATTGCAGATCGAGGTGTGCTATCCCTGAAAATATCTTTTGGTGCCTGCACTGTGCTACATAGATGTATATGAAGTCTACCCAAGGCCATGCGCTTGTGGTGTGCCAGCACGTGTTGCGTGTCGAACCTGCAATCCTCCCCAGCTATGTCAAGCGACAGCAAAGTACCGAAGCCTACGATTACCCAGTGACTACTAACGAAAAATCCACTATCCGGCGCTTTGGCCATTCTGATAGCTAACATAGCCTCGCTCGCGCCTCGCTACACAAAATGAGCGAATCCCTATCGCAGCTTGGAAACTCCACCCTCTCGCGCGCACTTTTCTCTTGAGAAAACTAAGGACTGTTTTTCACTAGAATAGTGGGAGCTGCCGCTTACAACCCGGCACGATCCACTCGTTGCGGTCAACCATCATCCGAAATCAGCAGATGCGAGCATCGCGGGGTCCACCCAGCCATCGCCGGAGGTGTATTTTCTACCGTTTTCGCTTGACGATGGCTGTTGATTTGGTAGAAAAATACAGTGGCAACTTGCCACTGTGCGGCATCGCTGTCTATATCATGTGGGTGGCGAACAAAAAAAATACTACTACTGAACAGGATCACTAGCTACCTGAGGTAGGTATTCAATCATGCTGGTTTATTAAGGACAAGGGAATGCGTGGATCAACGTGGACGAAATGGGATTTGCACCTGCATAGCCCGCTGACAAACTTAAATAACCAATTCAAAATATCTATCGATGAATATGCCCAAAAGATCATTGAGCAAGATATCGCTCTAATTGGCGTGACTAATTATTTCTTCTTTCAAGAAGACGAACTTGAGAAGATTCGAGACGCTTTGCTTCGGTTAAATTCTAAAGTTACTGTGCTCGGAAACTTAGAGTTTCGATTAACGCAGCCCAACAAGGATGGCGAATGGATTAACGTTCATTTGATATTTTCGGAACGATTCTCGACAAAGCATATAAATTCGGTTCTTGAAAAATTTAAAGTAATGAACACCAATAATCAAGGTATGACTATTTGGTGTTCAGAAGAGTCCTTTAAAGATAACTGTGTGAAAATTTCTGACGTAGTTGTCGATCTAAAGGCGTTGATTGAACATGTTCAAGGCTCAATGCAGCTAGGCAGTGATTTCTTGTTGGCTATATGTCCTTGTGGGTATGGAGGTTTTCAACCCAAGGCGACTGAAGGGCGTTCAGTGGCGGTAGCTAAAGAAATTGATAAAGTTGGTCAGCTAGTTTTTGGCAGGGAAAGAGATAGGGAGTTCTTCCTTGACACGAAACGATATGAAGGGGCGATCGCTAAGCCGGTTTACATTTGTTCCGACGCGCATGAAATTGGTTTAGTTAGCTCTAAATATACTTGGGTCAAAGCCTCTCCAAATTTCCAGGGCTTAAGGCAGACCATCTTTGAACCGGCCGACAGAGTGCAACAATCAGACCATTTCACTGAAAAAAATTTCATCAAACCATATTTTAGTGAGATATCTATATCTGGCAGAATTTTCGAGGATAGTGAACTCAGCTTTAAGCAACAAGAGATACTCTTGAACCCTAATTTAGTCGCTATCATTGGGGGGAGAGGAACTGGAAAAAGTATCTTTTTAGATTCTATGCTTTCAAGACTCAGCAAACAGTCGTCCTCCCAGCGAGCTGGCGAAGTTAGTGTTGAAAAGATTTCAATTGTTTTGAATCAAGGTGGTGATTCGGGTAAGCGTTTAGCCTTCGATGAGCTTACTAATGATGCTTACTCTTACTTGCACGTATCGCAAGGGGATATTCATAACTTTAGCAAAAATCCTGGATCATTAAGCGCAGAAATAAAGCGAATGTTGAGCATCAGAGACGAAGAGTTCGATTCGGTAACTACTCAAGAGCTTAGTGAGAATCTAAGTGCTTATCGAGAGTTTATTGAGTTTTGGCAGTCAAAGGATAGCTCTGGCGAGTTGGTGAATACACCGCAATACCAAAATGGCGTCATCGAGAAAAACTCAAAATTGATAAGCACTTTAACCAGTGAGCAAAATAAAAATTTGATTGAGCAGTATAAAGCAAATTCCAGTATCTTAAACGGATACGCAAAGATCTCAACAAGTTCTAGCGAATTAAAAGCTCTGATTGAGCGGACGCTTAAATCTCTGAATGAAAGAATAATAGACTATAACAATCAGAATTTAAAAGCCAAGAGTGTAGAGCCTATAAATGCAGAACAGGCGTTGCTTACCTTAGCTAATAATATTGAAGGAGCTCATCAAGAATCTCTTAAGATCTCCACTGCTAATGACTATATTAAGGCGGAATTTACGAAGCAAGGCATAAATCAGGATATTTCGTCGCTTCTTAACAAGGTAAATGAATTTCAATCGTACATAGATCGCGCCCACCAAAAGCTTGTTGAAATACATGAAAAAACTGAACGGTACCACAATCTGGTAAGGCGCAGAGGTGAACTGGCAACAAGTTATAACATGTTTATCGAGAAAAATAGATTGGCGGTAGATGTCGCGTTTGGAACATTGCAGCAGATCAATGGCGAGTGGAATGAAGAACAAAATAATATCGTGCAGAATATACTTAAAAACATTAGCATCACCGGCACCGCTACCTTTGATGCTGACAAATTTTATAGGGGCATAGAAAATTGCCTCAATCGGGGCAAATTTCGATCTTCTGGCGATAAATCCACAAGAAAAAAACTGGAGGAAACGTTTAACGTCACTGATAGTGCTTCACTCCTCAAACTTATTAGCGGCCAGAAAATAATTTTTATAAATGAGAAGCACGTTAGTATTGAGGAGTTTTTTTGGGAGACTGAATACTTTAACCAAGGAGGGCGATACGAGCTAATGAACTATCTTTTCAATCCCAGATCGCTTCAGGATTACTATTATGTGAATGCGCAATTTACTTATAAGGGTAAGCCGGTAAATAAGCTGTCCGTTGGGCAGCGCGGTACTTTTTATGTTTGCTTGAAGCTTGCTACAGATCCTTTTGGCAGCCCATTTGTCTTCGATCAGCCAGAGGATGACCTTGATAATGAGTTTATTGTGTCGGACTTGGTTCCGCTATTCAAATCAATCAAGAAGTATCGGCAAGTTATAATCGTGACCCATAACGCGAATCTTGTAGTCAATTCGGATGCCGAGCAAGTCATTGTTGCCAATAACGATGGGGAAATAATTTCTTACGTGGCCGGTGCTCTCGAAGATGGAAGCGTTAGAGCTGAGCAAGGGATAAAAGCAATGGTATGCCGCATACTAGAAGGTGGTCATACTGCCTTCGAAAACCGTGAGCGCAAGTACGGGATCGCGTAGAGGCTGCATAGTAGGGCGCTATTAGTAGCGCCCTACGTCGGTATTATCGGAGAATTTATACGTGATTTCTGTGTCGGAATTTGCCAGTTTCTATATGTCGTGCGTTCATGTTGCTAAATTTATCGTTTGACTTGTGCTAACATTTTTAAGGATCGATTTATTCTTCAGGTAAGCCGTTTTTCGGGTTTGTGAAACACTTGATTATGAGAAAAATCTATGGCGTCGAATAAAAACCAACACTTTGTTCCAAAATGTTATCTAAGGCCATTTACTCTGGATGGCGAAGGGGCAGCTATCAATGTGTACAACCTTGACCGAAAAAAAATTATTCCCAATGCACCTGTTAAGAATCAATGTTCTAGCGATTATTTTTACGGCCAGGATGAGCAGCTTGAGAAAGCGACACAGTCTTTAGAACAAGCATATGCGGCAGTTTTACGTAAGACCCTGAAGCCTGGCTGCAAATTAACCCAAGGCCACAAGGAAATCCTCCAAATTTTTTGGCTATTCCAACATCTGCGCACCGAGGGGGCAGGTCGACGGGCAGCCAAAATGTTTAACGATATGATAGACCCTGTGAATGCGGCAGGCGCATTCTCGTTAAACATCAAGGAAGCGGTACAATCGGCTATGCATGTTTTTGCTGAATGTATGCACTCGGTGTCAGATTTAAAAATTTGCCTTTTGAAAAATTCCACCAACGTTCCGTTTGTAACTTCGGATGATCCTGCAGTTCTCACCAATAGATGGCAGCTGGAAGATAAGAGAACCCGAGGTGGTTCACTTGGTCTCAGGGATGCGGGGGCTATTATTTTGCTACCTTTATCTCCAAGATTATATTGCATAGGTTATGATGCCGATGTTTACAGGATTCCAAGTGATGATGGAAGTTTGATGGTTCGGCAGGTTTCCGATGTTGAAAGCCTTAACGAATTTCAGCTATTGAATTGTCGAGCCAATCTTTTTCTCAAGGACTTGAATTACGCGGATGAGCTTCATAAATTCGTGCGTGAGCTGTGCCATCGCCGCTCGGCTGAACGACACAGAATAAACTTTGCGGTTTTCGATGGGGTAGCAGTAGGTACTCATAAAAAATATCAGGTGGTTCCAAAGTCGGAGTTCATAAAACATAATGACGGAATAATGCATGCAGAGACCATCTATACGTCTCCAACAAAATGGCCTAGTTTTTTGCTAAGACGAAATAAAAGCTGCGCATATTATAACGGAACAGGGTTAGGGTATCTAAGGCGCGCTCCAGCGTCGCTCATTTACACTGATCGGCCTTTCTTAAAAATTTCACCATACAAAAGTTAGAAGTGGCGGTATCAAGTTTTGATATGAGTCATCATTAATTTTAGGGCTTAATCAAGCATATTCGCTACTCTAGACAATTAGGATGGGTGCAAGTAAGGCTGCCTGAGCTTCAACAGGATGATATTATCAATATCATAGACGAATTGAGGGGAGTGGGATAGCAGCATGAAACTGGCCCAGGATTCCTGCATAATGTCAGCTGTCGGAAAATTAAGAGAGAGGACGCAATCTCCACATCCGTAGGTAGCTGCGCATGGCGCAATTTCTTGCGCTCGCAACCATTAGGATTTGGTTCCACTCAAGGAGAAAAGGACCATGTTTTTTCTAGACGGCGAGCGAGCATCCGTACCATCAGCAAGTAGTAATACCGCGTAGCCTCGCTGCGTCCGCTCAAGCGATTTTCGAGAAACCACACATATGTTTCCTTTGCTAGGTCCATGGGTTTTAACGCTGCCAACGTTTTACGGTTGCAACTTGAATGCTTTTTGCTTGGCGCAAATGGCGTTGCCGCGTTGCGTGCGAACTAATTAGCACGCCAGCCAAGACCAGTTCCATATCGAATGCCTTACTCATATCCGACCTCCTATGTAGGCAGCGACCACATCTATTCGTCCGTGCCCGAGCTCATAGCCGATTAGCGCCCGGGCCGCTCGATCAAGGCGCTGATTTAGCCGGTAACATTCACCATCGTTTATAGGTGCTCGATGACGCTTAGCTGTGCCAGCCGTATTTTTTCAAAGGTCGCTCCTTTTAAACGGGATGGCTTTGCAGCCCCTTTTAAAAAGACCCGCGCGGGAGAGCTTCATGCGGCGCGGCGTGTAATTTCACAGCGAGTTTGTAGCGGTGGGGCGGCAGGCTACTCTGCCCAATTGGCACTGAGAATCCGCGTGACGTTCTCGCCCGACCGCTCGGCAAATTCATGCGGCGTCATATGGTAGTCGCGATTCGCCTCCAGAAACCGGCTCCACCAAGTCATGATCATCCGGCGTTCTTCAAGGAGTTCGGCCTTGTGGATATACGCGGCGCGGACATTGTCCCGCTCCTTATGGCTCATCTGCCGCTCGATGGACGTCTCCGACCACAATCCGGACTCGATCAGTCGCTGCACGCCATGGAGCGAAAGCCGTGGCCGCAGATGTCCACTTTAGCGTCGTAGCCCATCGTCCTCAAAGCAGCTTTCACTGTGTTCTCGGACATTAGTTTCCATGGTTTGGCATCTCAAGCAAACACTAGGTCGAATTTGCCGGTGATCTTGTGGATCTGCTCCAGCAAGGTCACCGCTTGCGGGGGTAAGGGTACAAGGTGAATTTCTCCGCCATTTTGTACCGAGTGTGGAAAAGGGTACGACGTCCAGCGCTGGGCGGGTGTCAGGGATTTCCCAGATGCCGCGCTTGAGGTCGAATTTGTTCCACCTTGCAAAGCGCAGTTGGCTAGGGCGCACAAACATGTAAAGCCATAGTGGCCGAAATTCTGCGCGGCGTTTGCGTACGGGGGAGAGGGGGATATTTGATAGGGGCTTGGGCGGCGGTGATTGAACCAACGTCTTCGCGGCCACTGGCCGCTCCTACAGGGATTGTGCGTGAGTCGGACCCCCGACCAAAGCCATAAACAAAAAAGGCCCACCTTGCGGTGAGCCTTTCTCGTCAAACTATGGTGCCGGCACCAGGAATCGAACCCGGGACCTACTGATTACAAGTCAGTTGCTCTACCATCTGAGCTATACCGGCAAGTGAGGGCGCTGATTATAGCCATTCGATCGCCCGAGTAAACCCCCCTGCGGCATAATTTCTTCGTCTTTAGCTCTTAACCCGTCAGTGCTTATGCACATTCGGCGTGCCAACCCGGTCGACCGTTCGCCGATTAGGTCGTTTTGATGACATCGTTCGCAAGCTACTGTTTTCGCTGGCGAATCGGACATGACCGAAAAATGACCAGTCTGCATTCCAGCGTTCTGGCGCAGCACCGATGCGTCGCGTCGCACTTCTACCCACAGAGTTATCCACAGGTTGCGCAGGCTTCAGGTGCGTTCGGCGATGATCATCAGATTGCGGGGCGTCAGGGTTTCCGGGCAGAAGGTGCCGATCTGTGCGGTGTACTCGCGCTCTTGCAGGTACAGGGCGCGGTCGAGCACCAGCCACAGCTCTAGGGGCCTGCGGAACAGTCCGCGCAGCAGTTCGAGGTTGCGGACGTGGGCCAGTCGTTGCCAGCCGCGCGCTTCGAGGTCATCGAAGTCCACACCACGCCCTATGGGTACGCTCTGCAGTCCGGCCAGGTCGCGGCAGTAGTCGGCGAAGGGTTTGTCCAACCAGGCGGCGGGCAGGGAGGGGCAGGGCAGGTAGTGGTCGGTGCCGCGTTGCTCGCGCTGCAGCAGGTCGAAGGCGAGGCGGCGGGCCATGGATTGGTCGCGCTGGCGGCGCACGCGGGCGCCGGCGGTGACGGTGGCTTCCAAGGGCAGGCCGAGGTCTTCGAGGGTCAGGGAAAGGGCGGAGGGTTCGCTGCACAGTTGGCGATAGGCGCTTTGGGTGCGGTTGTAGCAGCAGGGTGCGAAGGCCAGGTACTGGCAGCCCGCCTGGGTGGCGCGGTGCATGAGCTGGACGTGCAGGTCGCCGCAGGCGTGCAGGGCGACGGGGGTGGTGCAGGCTTGCAGGCGCAGGTCGTCGGCCATGACGTCTTGCAGCCGGTGGTGGGCGGGCAAGGCATGGCGGGTGCTGAGTTGGGCGCCGCTGGCGACCAGTGCGGGGTCGTATTCCAGGCAGGTGAGGCGCTGGTCATCGCGCAGCAGGCGGCGGCCGAGGTGGCCTTTGCCGGCGCACCAGTCCAGCCAGTGGCTGGTGGAATCGGCGAAGGGCAGGGCAGCGGCGAAGGCTTCGATCTGTTGCCATTTGCGGCCGGGCACGTCGACGTTGAGCCGGTGGCGAGCGGCGGGCACGTCAGTGGTCGGCAGTGGGCCCACTGCGCTGAGCGCATGTGCCTGCCGGGCCAACGCAGGAAAGGGCGCGGGGGCGTCCAGGTCCAGCAGCGAGTTATGCACAGCCTCGGCCTCGGCCAGGGTGCGGGCGCGCAGCCAGGTGGCAAGCTCGGGATATTGCGCTTCCCAAGGCAAAGTCAGTTGGTTGAAGGGCTTGGGTCGCCAGAGATCGACGTGCGCGGCCAAAAAGGCGTCCAGTGCGTGAAAGCGCTCACGCAGCTGGTCGCCTTGCAGGGTCAGCGGCCCTGGCACGCGTCCACGCGCAGCCAGCGCTCGAGCAGTTTGAAGGCCTGCACCAGCACGAACGACATGGCCAGGTAGAACATGCCGGCGGCGAAGAAGATTTCCACCGGCAGGTAGGTGCGGGCAATGATCGTGCGGGCCATGCCGGTGAGTTCCAGCAGGGTGACGGTGCTGGCCAGCGAGCTGGCCTTGAGCATCAGGATCACTTCGTTGCTGTAGGCCGGCAGGCCGATGCGGGCGGCGCGTGGCAGCATGATGTGCACCAGCGCCTTGCTGCGAGACATGCCGAGGGCGCGGGCGGCTTCGATCTCGCCCTTGGGAATGGCTTGCAGGGCGCCGCGCAGGATTTCTGCGATGTAGGCGGCAGTGTGCAGGGTCATGGTCCCGGCGGCGCACCAGAACGGGCTGCGCAGGTAGGGCCATAGGCTGCTCTCGCGCACGGCGTCGAACTGTGCCAGCCCGTAGTACACCAGGAACAGCTGCACCAGCAGCGGCGTACCGCGAAAGAAGAAGATGTAGGCGTAGGGCAGCCCGCTGATGTACCACTTCTTCGAGGTGCGGGCGATGCCCAGCGGGATGGCCAGGATAAGTCCGGCCAGCACCGCGATGGCGACCAGTTCCAGGGTCAGGGTGGCGCCTTGCATGAGGCGCGGCAGCCACTTGATGATCACTTCCCAGTTCATTGCGAGGCCCTCGCGAAGCCGCGCGCGGCGCGTTTCTCCATGAAGTGCAGGGCAACCATGGCGACCACGGTGAGGCTCAGGTACATCAGGGCGGCGACCATATAGAAGGTGAACGGCTGTTTGCTGACGGTGACGGCGTTCTGCGCGTTGCGCATGATTTCTTCCAGGCTGATGACGGACACCAGCGCGGTGTCCTTCATCAGAATCAGAAACAGATTACCCAGCCCCGGCAGGGCGATGCGCCACATCTGCGGCAGCACCAGGCGGATGAAGATGCGCGACGTACTCAGGCCCAGGGCCAGGCCGGCTTCGCGATGGCCTTTGGGAATGGCCAGGATGGCGCCGCGGAACACCTCGGTGGCGTAGGCGCCGAAGCACAGGCCAAGGGCGATCACGCCAGCGGCGAAAGGGCTGAGCTCCAGGCTGCCGACGCCCAGCGCCAGGCCGAAGCTGCGCAGCCCGTTGACGGTGCCGAAGTAGATCAGCAACACCCATAGCAGCTCGGGGATGCCGCGTACCAGCGTCGAGTAGAAACCGCCGAGCCACTGCAGGGGGCGGTTGCGCGAGGTTTTCGCCAGAGCCCCGGCGAGGCCCAGCAACAGCCCCAGGCATAGGGCGCTGAGGGCCAGTTTGACGGTCATCAGCGCGCCTGCGGCAAGCGCAGGGCCGAAGCCATAGAGATCGATGTTCATGGGCAGGCTTGTTCAGGGGCAGACGTCGGCCTTGTAGGTCGACGCCTGCCGGGCTGTCAGAGAATGCTGAAAGGGAAGTACTTGTCGTTGATCTGCTTGTAGGTGCCGTCAGCGATGATTTCCTGCAGTGCCGCGTTCAGCTTCTCGCGCAGAGCGTCGCCCTTGCGGACGGCAATGCCGATCTTGTCGCTTTCCTCGACCGCATCGCCCTTGAACTCGAAGTCTTGGCCGGCCTTGCTTTTCAGCCAGTCGTAGCTGGCGTACTTGTCGGCCAGGATGGCATCGAGGCGGCCGCTGCTCAGGTCCAGGAAGGCATTTTCGGAGGTGTCATAGAGCTGAGCCTCGATACCGTACTTGTCTTCCAGCCAGGTGCCGGACAGGGTCGCGCGCTGGGCACCGATGGATTTGTTCTCCAGGCTTTCGCGGTCGATGGGGAAATCCACACCCTTCTTGGCGATGAACTGCAGCTTGTTGCTGTAGTAGGGGTTGGTGAAGTCCACCACTGCCGAGCGCTCGGGGGTGATCGACATGGACGACACCAGGAAGTCGAACTTCTGCGACTGCAGCGCGGGGATGATGCCGTCCCAGTCGGAGGTGACCACTTCACATTCCACTTCCATCTTCGCGCACAGGGCCTTGCCGATGTCGACGTCGAAGCCCACGACCTGGCCGCTGGTGTCCTTGCTGTTGAACGGTGGGTAGGCCGCTTCCACGCCCATGCGCAGTTTTTCGGCCGCCATGGCCGCGCCGTTGACCAGCAGTGTGGCGGCAACCGCCAGAAAGAGTTTCTTGATGTTCATATTGTTATTGCTCCGTTAGCGGTTGCTGGACATGAACTGCCTGCAGCGCGCCGACAAGGGGTTGTCGAATACTTGCTCGGGCGTACCCTGCTCTTCCACCAGACCTTGATGCAGAAACACCACTTCGCTGGAGACTTGCCGGGCGAAGCCCATCTCGTGTGTCACCAGCAGCATGGTACGGCCTTCTTCGGCCAGGTTGCGAATAACCGAGAGCACCTCCTGGACCATTTCCGGATCCAGCGCCGAGGTCGGCTCGTCGAACAGGATAACCTTGGGTTGCATGGCCAGGGTGCGGGCAATCGCCGCACGTTGTTGCTGACCGCCGGAAAGCTCGTTCGGATAGGCGTGGCGCTTGTCGGCGATACCGACCTTTTCCAGCAGCGCCTCGGCCACCTCGACCGCTTCGGTGCGGCTCTGGCCGAGCACACGGCGCGGCGCTTCGATGATGTTGTCGAGCACGCTCATGTGCGGCCACAGGTTGAAATTTTGAAACACAAAACCGATCTGGCTGCGCAGCCGGTTGATCTGGCGATTGTCGGCGGCAATCAGCTCGCCGTTGCGTGCGGCCTTGAGCTTGAGCGCTTCACCGGCCACCAGGATTTCGCCCTGATGGGGGTTTTCCAGCAGGTTGATGCAGCGCAGCAGGGTCGACTTGCCGGAACCGGATGAACCGAGGATGGAGATCACTGCACCGTCGTTGGCGGCCAGCGATATGCCTTTGAGCACGTCCAGTGCACCGTAGCGCTTGTGCAGGTTACGGATTTCCAGAGCGGGCGTGGCCTGAGCCATGTGCGGTCCTCATATGGGCGGGTGCGGCCTGCCATCGTCGACATGAACAGCCAGGCGCACAGCTAGCATAGCGCGGATGGCGGGACTGAACGTGCAGCTGGGTTCTCGAGTGCCTGATGCACGGTGCAAGGGCACTGTGGGCAGGACTTCGGACAGGCAGGGCGCGGTAAAAAGGCGCGATGTTGCCAGTTTTGCCGGGACGAGGAAAGCGCGAATGCAGGGGATGTTCAATGGCGCGATGAGAGGCAGGTGGCACGAAGTAGCACCTGAGTCGTGCATTGTCCGCGCAAAAGTTGCGCCTTTAGGTTGCACTGTTTTTGTGCGAGGGTGTTACCGGCGTCGTTTTTTGGTGCGGCATAACGACCCAGGCTGAGTAGTTCGGTAATGCGCCGGAGCCACAAGGGCAAACCTCAACGGATTCAATCCCTTGCCACGATCGGTCGAGAGGTCCGATTCAGGGCGGCAGGATATACCTTGGTACAATTTGGCGCAATTTTTGCGTAAAAGATATGGAACGGGGTGTAGCGGACTTTGCACAAGGCTCGCGATCACCGCCGGACAGAACGCTATTTTTCGCAAAGGTAGTTTTATGAGTACGCAGAATTCCACAGGTCTCGCTCAGGGACTCAAGCCGCGTCATGTAACTATGCTGTCGATCGCCGGTGTGATCGGTGCCGGCCTGTTCGTAGGTTCCGGCCACGCCATCGCTGCTGCCGGCCCCGCCGTGCTGCTGGCCTATGCCGCTGCCGGTAGCTTGGTGGTACTGGTCATGCGCATGTTGGGTGAAATGGCCGTTGCCTCGCCTGACACCGGTTCGTTTTCCACCTACGCCGACCGCGCCATCGGCCATTGGGCCGGTTTCTCCATCGGCTGGCTGTACTGGTGGTTCTGGGTGCTGGTAATCCCGCTGGAAGCCAACGCCGCCGCCTCGATCCTGCACGCGTGGATTCCCGATGTTGCGCATTGGGTGTTCGCTTTGGTGATCACCCTGGTGCTGACGGTAACCAACCTGTTCAGCGTGAAGAACTACGGTGAATTCGAGTTCTGGTTCGCGCTGATAAAGGTGCTGGCGATCATCGCCTTCATCGTCGTAGGCCTGGGCGCGGTGTTCGGCTTCATGCCCAACAGCCAGGTCAGCGGTGTCAGCCACCTCACCGACACCATGGGCTTCATGCCCAACGGGCTGGGCGCCGTCGTCGCTGCCATGCTGACCACCATGTTCTCGTTCATGGGCACCGAAATCGTCACCATCGCCGCCGCCGAATCGAAGAACCCTGGTCAGCAGATCTCCAAGGCCACCAACTCGGTGATCTGGCGGATCTTCCTGTTCTACCTCGTATCGATCTTTCTGGTGGTGGCCCTGGTGCCATGGAACGACCCGCGCCTGGCCGAGCTGGGTTCCTACCAGACCGTGCTGGAGCTGATCGGTATTCCCAACGCCAAGCTAATAGTCGACATCGTGGTACTGGTCGCCGTAACCAGCTGCCTGAACTCGGCGCTGTACACCGCTTCGCGCATGCTGTTCTCCCTGAGCAAGCGTGGCGATGCGCCGGCTGCCGCACAGAAAACCTCGAAGTCGGGCACCCCGTCGGTAGCCGTGCTGATGTCCACCGCCGCCGCCTTCGTGGCCGTGATCGCCAACTACGTCGCGCCAGCCGCCGTGTTCGATTTCCTGCTCGCCACTTCCGGCGCCATCGCGTTGCTGGTGTACCTGGTGATCGCTGTGTCGCAACTTCGCATGCGCCGCAAGCGCGAGATCGCCGGTGAGAAGATCGACTTCAAGATGTGGCTGTTCCCCGGCCTCACCTACCTGGTCATCCTGTTCATCGTTGCAGTACTGACCACCATGGCGCTGCGCGAAGACCACCGCGTGGAAATCCTCGCTACGGGCGGCCTGGCCATCGCGGTCGTGGTTGCGGGCCTGATCGTCTCCAGCCGTCGCAAGGCCGGTAATGCGCGAGTAGCGCTGAGCCGCTGATCGATTGGATCGTTGGAATGCAAAGGCCGCTGTCAGTGATGACAGCGGCCTTTGTCGTTTCAGGATGGACAGGTCACTGCCCTAACGGTCCTCGCAAACTGTGTTCTTTTTGCGCCATGTCGCTGTTCTTCGGGCCTGCCGGAGGCTTGAAGATATCCTGCTTCCAACTTGGCCAGCGAGCGACAGCTTGTCGACACATGGATACGTGGTTTAGAAATTCCTGCTTCTTGGTCGTCATTTAGGTTCCCTCTATGTAGGTAGACAGCAGATTCGCTGCTGCTGCTTCACGATCCATGTAAGAGCACGGAAGCATCTGGGTCCTGAGCTTTGCACTCTCTTCTTTCCACTCGACGATTTCGCCGTCGTCGTTCTTGCGTGCCACCGGGTAGCCGCTGCCGAGATTCGTCGAGAATAGGTTGAAAAAGCTCCGCGGGCCAACCCCGATGAAAGGTTCGAATACGACATTGTCCGGGTTGTTCCCGAGCGAGATGGCGTCGGAGTGAAATTCCAGAGCCTTGCTCTTGGGGTAGGGTTCTACGTAGACCACCCGTTTGATACCTGCAGCCACAATGTGCTTGGCGCAGTTGTGACAGGGGAAAGTCGTGCAGTACAAGTCGCTGCCCGAGCAGTTCACACCCGAGCGGGCGCTCGACAGCAAGGCCTCCATTTCGGCATGCACCACCCGGCCATATTCGGTGATGTCCTTGATCTTGCTCTTTCTGATCAATGGCGCCAGTTCCTGGTGATACTCCTGCGGAACGACCGCAAGGATATCGTCGATGATCAGCCTTTTCTGGATGGCGTTGGAGTCTTGACCGCGCATGTAATCACGCCCGTCAGGCGCATCTACGATGCCGTGGGTGTCCGGATCCTTTTCGGGCCAGTAAAGGCCTCCGTGGGCCTTGGGAACATCATTGGCCCCGGTGGCGATGATGCAGCGGTGCTTGGTCAGGACTGCCCCTACCTGACGCGAGAGGTCGGCAGACCTCAACGAGGCGGAAAACGCCATGAACATCGCGTACTCGTCGAACGTCGGGGTGATGTAGGGGCGACCGAAAAGCAGGTCGAGAATACGCCACGTCTGTTTCTTCAACGAGTCGGAGTTGCCATTGTAGTCAATGAAGAAGTCGGAGAGATGGTAGGTGTTGCGGGTGTGCTGACCATGTTCGTCGCGCTCGTCCGCATCACGCTCTATCAGGCGCGATGCCTGTTCCTCCGTCATGGACAGGTCCTTCACCAGATACTCATGGCGTCGTGTCAGATCGGCGTGGACGCCGACCAGAAAAAAGCCATCGGAATAGATCTTGCGCAGACGCTCGACTTCCGCAGGGCTTTTCAATGAGTTGATGATGAATGCCCGGCGACGCATGGGGGCCGACTCGCTTCGCAGCTTGTTGATTTGCACCGCCGCGCCCAATGCCAGTATGGCGTTGTCCTTGCTCTTCCCGCGCAGCCGGTTCCCTTCTTCCATGAAGCTGCTGATGCGGTCGTACTGATGGGTGGTGTCGGCAGGGGAACCGATGCTTGCAATGACATCCGTAGAGACTTTGATGGTGCAGGTTTCGTAGCCGAAAATCTTGAGCCGGTCGCCGATCAGCTTCGACACCTCCGGAAGGTCGGTTCCGATCGTCCCGACCAGCCCGATGATGAGCTCGGAATCGGAATAGGTATCGTCGATGAAATAGGATGTGTCCGATGCAGGTTCCTGGGAAAGCTCTGCCAGCATTTGCGCTGCATCGTCAGGTTGCGTGTGCTGCGCTCCGTAATGGCTATTGAGCAAAGGCTCGACCATTTCCTGGAGCTTCGACGCCGCGTGGGATTTGCCTTGAAAGTGCAGGGTGCCAGTAGACGGGTACCAGTTGAGAATGCCTTTGCTGCGAGTCTTGAACTGATGCTGGTTTTCGTTGATTACCCGCCATTCGCCAGCGGGCAGAATGCTTTCGAGCTTTATCTTGAGTTCTTCGAACGTGCCATCAAAGCGCATGGTGACTCCTTGTTCTTGCTGCCGATCAATCCGTTGATCGAGGGGACTCTCGGTGACTTTCGAGAGGTGGGACGTGAAGCGAATAAAGATAGCCCATCAAGACGCGAGCGTACGGTAACCAGTCCTGTGATAGGTAACAGCATGTGTGAGTCACCCAAACTATTCCCGAACTGGCTCAATGAGACCACGAGAATCCTCAAACCCAAAACGACTTAAATAGAAATGCGAATCACTCCATGCTAGATTCTCCCGCTTTTTGAGATATGTCGACACAAAAAAACGGCTGGTCTTCGCAGGATCTTCAGGGGAGAGGATGGTAGATGGCTCGCAATAACAAGATTAATTCCAGCGCGAATTCTGTGGCTTTACTCGTTGCCACACTCAGTTGGCAGGGCATCGCCGCTGCTGACCAGGCGCCTGCCAGGCCTGCAACCAACGATTCGGTTCTACAGTTGCAGAACCTGGTCATTACCGAACAAGCACCGGAAAGCCAGCAGAGTACGGGTTATCAAGTACAGAACAGCACCGCGGGCACCAAAACCAGTACGCCTTTGTCCGAGACTCCGCGTTCCGTCTCGGTGGTCACGCGCCAACGCATCCAGGACCAGGGTTCTCAGACGCTTACCGATATTCTTGGCTACGTGCCGGGCATTTTCGCGCCGCCTTTCGCCGTGGGCGATGGTTTGGCCGGTGACCTGTTTTCCATCCGCGGTTACAACGCCACGGACTATGGCTATGGCTTGCTGAAAGATGGTTTGCGCCTGCAAGGAAACCGATACGACACCACCACCGAGCCCTATGGGCTGGAGCGTACCGAAGTCTTTCGAGGCCCAAGCTCGATTCTCTACGGGGAAAATGCGCCGGGCGGACTGGTCAATCTGGTCAGTAAAAAGCCGACCGAAACCGCGCAGGGCGAGGCCAAGTTTACCTATGGCAGCAACAATCGCCGCCAACTCGGACTCGATGTTTCGGGTCCGTTGACGGACGACAACCGTATTCTGGGCCGGCTGGTGATGCTGGGCCGAAATGCCGATACGCAAGTTGACTCGGTGCCGGATGACCGCCTCTACATCGCGCCGTCGATGACGTTCAACTTCAGCGAAGACACCGCACTGACCTTGCTGTCGACTTACCAGCGCGACCGCACGAAGTTGCTGTTGGGCTATCCGGCAGCAGGAACGCTGCTCAATAACGTCAATGGCAAGATCGGCAAGGACCAGTTCAACGGCAATCCGAACTGGGACGATTTCGAGCGCGAAACCTGGACCTTGGGTTATGAGTTCAGCCATCAGATCAACGACGTCTGGCAGTTCCGTCAGAACTCGCGCTACATGGAATCGCGCTTGAACCGTCATGAAACCTGGCCAAACAATCTGAACCGGGCGGGCTTTGGCAGTACGTTGAGCAGCACGGCTTATGATCGTGACAACAAATCGATCACCTATTCAGTGGATAACCAGTTCGAAGGCCACTTCACTTCAGGGGCGCTGGACAACACAGTGCTGCTCGGCGCAAGTTACGACCGCACTTCGTTCAACCAGGATTGGAACGCAGGCTTGGGCGGTACTTACAGCGTGTTCAACCCGGTGTTCTCGGCGGTGCAACCGAACGCCTCGCAATACGTGCAGAACTCCCAGCTCGATCAGCACATGTACGGTGCGTATGGCCAGTTGCAAAGCAAGTACGACAACTGGATCTTCCTGTTGGGCGGGCGTCAGGACTGGGTGCAGAGCGAATACCGCAACCGTGCCAGCGCGGCGCGTCCAGGCAGCGCAGCAATAGCGGCCACGGACCTGGATGGCTGGGATCACCGGTTCAGCTGGCAGACGGGTTTGATGTACCAGTTCGAAAACGGCATCTCGCCCTACGTCAGCTACTCCACGGCATTCACCCCCGTACAGCAATCGTCCCAGCCCAACGGCGATCTGCTCGATCCGATTCTCAGCAAGCAGTATGAAGTGGGTGTGAAGTTCGAGCCCAAAGGGTGGAACACGACCTTCAGTGCGGCTGTTTTCGACCTGACCAAATCACGCGACGTGGTCGCAGGCAGCAGCGGCTTCAGCCGGCAAGTGGGCGAGAGCAAGTCCCAGGGCCTGGAGCTTGAAGTCAACAGTGACGTGACGCCCAATCTCAGTCTGGTTGCGTCGTACACCTACACGGACGCACGGGTGACCAAAGACGCGCCAGGCTCATTATTCGAAGATCATCAATTGACGGGTATTCCACGCAACCAGGCGTCGACCTGGGCGACGTATCGCTTCCTGGACGGCGCGCTGAGCGGCTTGCGCCTGGGCGGCGGCGTGCGCTACTTCGACAACACCTTTGCCTACACAGCCCCGACGCTGTACGGCAAGCTTAAAACCGGCAATGTGACGCTGGTGGATGCGTTGGTGGGGTATGACATCAACGAGCATTGGTCGGTGGACGTGAACGCTAAGAACCTGTTCGACAAGGAGTACGTGTCGGGCTGCAACAACGCGGGTCGCTGCTATTGGGGCGAGGAGCGAACGGTGCTGGGGACCGTGGCGTTTCGCTGGTAAGCCACCCAATTTGGCCAGGGAGGGTACGCTGGGCCTGTGAGTGGATCCGAGGACCGAACTCGATCCATTCGCATGCCCACAGGCTTTCACGAGGTGTGAAACGCCAGACAACAAAAAGCCCGCACTAGGCGGGCTCTCTGTGTGTTTTCAGGTAATGCTGGCACCACCTGAAAACGGAAGGTGGTGCCCAGAGACGGAATCGAACCGCCGACACGGGGATTTTCAATCCCCTGCTCTACCGACTGAGCTATCTGGGCAACGGGGCGCATTAAACTGGTTTTTCGACGGGTCGTCAAGCGTGATGTCGAAAAAAATTTTAATTAATACCGTCGCTTACGATTTTGCTGGGTTATTCGGCGGGTGGCACGTAGCCGTCGGCCTTGGCGTATTCCTCGCCGGACAGGTACTTGTCCATCTCGCCCTGCAGGAATTTGCGGTCTTCGGCGTTCATCATGTTCAGGCGGCGCTCGTTGATCAGCAGCGTCTGGTGTTTCTGCCAGTCGCCCCAGGCTTGCTGGGAGACGTGGTTGTAGATGTCTTCGCCCTTGGCGCCGGGGTAGGGCGGGCGCTCGAGGCCGGGCAGTTCTTCTTTGTACTTGCGGCACATTACGGTGCGGGTCATTACAGATCTCCTGCGTTCAAGGCGTCGGCTGCGTGTTGCAGCAGCTTCTTCACCGGGGCTGCCAGGCCCAGGCGCGGCGGTGTGGCGAGGTTATACCAGAGCCAGTCGGCCTCGGCCACGTGGTGGGCGGTCTGCTCGACCTGCACCAGCCACGGGTCGATGGCCAGCTGGAAATGGCTGAAGGTGTGAGTCAGGGCAGGTAGCTGGCGCCGGCCGAGCAGATGCAGCGCGTGCTGGTCGGCGAGGTGGTCGAGGTCGTTCAGGTCATCGAGCTGGGGAAGGCTCCACAGGCCGCCCCACAGGCCGCTGGAGGGCCTGCGATAAAGGAGGATGGCGCCTTCGCGGTTGGCGAGCAGAGGCATCAACGTTGCGCGTTGCGGAACGGCCTTACGCGGTTTGGGCACCGGGTAGCGGATTTCCAGGCCAAGCATGTGCGCTTCACAGCTTTTTTCCAGTGGGCAGAGCAGGCAGCTGGGCTTGCTGCGGGTGCACAGGGTGGCGCCCAGGTCCATCATCGCCTGGGTGTAGTGGTTCACTCGGGTCTGCGGGGTCAGGCGCTCGGCGGTGGCCCACAGCGCCTTGGCCACCTTGGGCTCGCCCGGATAGCCTTCCTGCGCGGTATAGCGGGCGAGCACGCGCTTGACGTTGCCGTCGAGGATCGGCGCGCGCAGGCCCATGCTGATGCTGGCGATCGCCCCGGCCGTGGACAGGCCGATGCCGGGCAGTTCGACCAGTTTCTCCACGTCGTGGGGAAACTCGCCGCCGTGCTCGGCCATCACGATCTTGGCGGTTTTCTGCAGGTTGCGGGCGCGGGTGTAGTAGCCCAGCCCGGTCCACAGGTGCAGCACTTCGTCTTCCGGCGCCTCGGCCAGCGCCTGCACGGTGGGCAGCGCCGCCATGAAGCGGTCGAAGTAGTTCAGCACCGTGCTGACCTGGGTCTGTTGCAGCATGATTTCCGAGACCCACACCCGATACGGGTTGATGTCCTGCTGCCACGGCAAATCATGCCGGCCGTTACGGTCGTACCATTCCAGCACGGCGCTGGAAAACTGCTCGGGACTCATCGGTTGAACAGACCTCGCAACGCGTCTTTGAGTTTGGGGTCGACCTTGTCGCCCAGTTTTTCTTCGAGCTTCTCGTCGATCTTGTCGCGAATACGGTCGCCGGCCAGCTTGGCAGCCACCTGGCCCAGGCCGTCACGGTCGATGCGGCAGGCCTTGGCGCCCATCTCCAGCGGGCCACGGCAGCGCAGCGGCAGTTCCACGCCGACGAAACGTTCGCCCACCTGACAGGCCGGATCGGCACTGGTGCCCTGTTCGCCTTCCACCACCACGCCCACGCGGTAGTCCATGCCCAGTACGCGCAGATCGACGTCGCCGTCGCCTTTGACGGTCAGGCCGGGAATGCGCACGAGCAGGTCCTGGTTGCTGGCCACGCCGTTGCGGAACACCAGGCTGCCCTTGAGCTCCTTGAACGGTGTGTCCTTGCCACGCGGTTCGCCGTTGAGGGTCTTGCGGTTGAGCACCGAGATGCCGCGGCAGATCTGCTGCTCCAGGTTGGCGTTGACCAGTACGCCGTCGTTGAGGGCGAAGCTGGCGGTGCCGTTGAGCGATTCGACCAGCGCCTTCTGGCTGTTGCCCGAGCCGCTCAGGTTGCTGTTGAGGTTCAACAGGCCCCTGACCGGTGGGTTGGCGTTCTGCGATTTGATGAAGTTTTCCACAGGCACCTTGTCGATGCGCGTCTGCAACGCCAGCAGCGGCGTTTCCGGACGCACGTCCAGGGTGCCCTGGGTGGTGAAGGTGCCGTTGTAGAGGCCACCGGCCAGGGTTTGCAAGGTCAGCATGCCGCCCTGGCCCTGGGCCTTGAGGGTGGCGTTGCGCACTGGCAGGGCCTTGAGGGTCAGTTGGCCGATGGCGAGGTCGGCTTGTACGTCCAGGGCTCGCAGGCGTTCGACCGGCAGCAGGCGATCGTCGCTCCAGGCGCCGCGGGTTGGCGCGTCGGGCAGTGGCGATTCACCGGATGCCACGGCGGCCGCTTCGCTGTTCTGCACCTCGGCCTGGCGCGCCGCGCTGGCGTTGGCGGCCTTTTCGGTCTTGGCCGGCAGGTAGCGGTCGGCGTTGAAGGTGTCGCCCTTGAGCTGCAGGCGCAGTGCCTGGCGGGCGAAATCTTCCACGGCGATGCGGCCGGTGAAGGTGCTCTCGTCCAGCTTCAGCGTCAGGTCTTCCAGGCCCAGGCTGTCGCGGGTGCCCTGCAGCCGGCTGACCAGTTCGAACTTGCCGAGGCTGCCCGGGGCCATCGCTGGCAACGGTTGGCCGATGCTGTCGAAGAAGGCACGCAGATCCAGCTCGGCAATCGACAGGCCACCGGTGAGCTGAGGCTCGCTGTCCAGATTGCGCACGCGCAGTTCGCCCAGCGCACGCATCTGGTTGGCGGCCAGCTTGAGGCCGGTCCATTCGGCGATGTTGGCGGACTGGTCCAACAGCAACTGCCCCTGGGCGCTGAAGGTGACCGTCTTGCCTTGCAGCGGATCGCCCGAGGCTTCACCGCTCAGGCGCATGTCCTCGAGCTGGTAGCGCTTGAGCACGCGATCGAAGCGAAGCTCGCCGGCCAGTTCGGTACGGGCCCGCACCACGGGCTGGTTGGTGCCCAGGAACGCAGTCAGTTTCAGCGGGATGTCGGCGCCTTCGTGAACGGCGCCGGTGCTGAGCTGGATGCTCTCGGCGGTGTACATGCGGCCGGTGCGCGCGTCGTGGTACTGCACGCGGGCGTTGTTCACGGTGAGGCTGTCGATGTCCAGCTTGACCGGGCGCGACGGTGCCTGGGGCTTGCCGGGTTCGGTGACTGCCGGGGCGTTCGGGTCGTTGGGGTCTGCCGTGGTGGTGGGCAGGGGCTTGCCGATGTCTTCCCAGTTGCCGTGGCCGTTGGCGTCACGCTCCAGGGACAGGTTCAAGCCCTCGACCCGTACGTCGCTCATCTGCACTTCCTTGCGCAGCAGCGGCAGCACGCGCACCGAAAGGCCGAGCATCTGCAGGTCGGCGAAAGGCGTCTTGGGGTTGGCGAGCGTGGCCACGCTGGCGTCGTGCAGTTCCAGACCCAGCCATGGGAACAGGCTCCAGCCGATGTCCCCGTTGAGGGTCAGCTCGACGTGAGCCCTGTCCCGTGCCAGTTGGCGAATCTCGTCCTTGTAGTCGTTGGGGTCGAAGAGGTGGGTGAGGGCGAAACCCAGGGCCACCAGAATCAACAACAGACCGAGAATGCACAGGCCGAGGATTTTGCCGAACGCTTTCATGGGCGAGTCCTTTAGTCCGAAATTTGGAAGTTAGCGGGAGAGTATAACGTTGTGCGTCTGGTGATGTGGGCGGTCTGTCGGTGCCGTTGCATCAGGCGTTCGACGCTGCCTTGCGAGGGCGTCGCGAGCCCTTTGGCGCGCAGGTTTCGGCGATCCGGAGGAAATCCTCGGGACCGTTCGGGAGGTTTTGCCAACCATCCGGCAGATCATTGAAATAAAGGGATAGCAGTTTGCTTCCATTGGTTACATCTGGTGGTAATCTTCTCGCCTTCGACTGTCCGCTGCGACTTTATGTCGCGATTTGCCAAATGCTGCCGATAAAACAATCGATCGCCAACGTGCATGAAGGATGTGGGCGCATTTGTGTGCAGACAGCTGAACTACAAAAATCAACGGGGGTTACGAAATGAGCAGTAGTCTTTCGGGCGGCGGCGTGGGTGCCCAGCCAGGATTTCTGTCCAAGGAGCGGATCATCGCCAAGCCTGGCTTCAACCGCTGGCTGGTTCCACCAGCCGCGTTGGCCATTCACTTGTGCATCGGCATGGCGTACGGTTTCTCGGTGTTCTGGTTGCCGCTGTCCAAGGCAATCGGCATCACCGCACCGGTGGCGTGCGCGCCCGACCTGAGTTTTTTCAGCCAGGTGTTCTCATCGTCCTGTGACTGGTCGGTGTCGATGCTGAGCTGGATCTACACCCTGTTCTTCATTTTCCTGGGCTGCTCGGCAGCCATCTGGGGTGGCTGGCTGGAACACGCCGGGCCGCGCAAGGCCGGTGTCGTGTCGGCTCTGTGCTGGTGCGGTGGTCTGGTCATTTCCGCGTTGGGTATCTACACCCACCAGATCTGGCTGATGTGGCTGGGCTCGGGCGTGATCGGCGGTATCGGCCTGGGGCTGGGCTACATCTCCCCCGTATCGACCCTGATCAAGTGGTTCCCGGACAAGCGTGGCATGGCCACCGGCATGGCGATCATGGGCTTCGGCGGCGGTGCCATGGTCGGCGCCCCTCTGGCGGCTGCCTTGATGGGCCATTTCGCATCTCCTACCAGCGTTGGCGTGTGGCAGAGCTTCCTGGTGATGGCGGCGATCTACTTCGTCTTCATGATCGGCGGCGCGCTGTCGTACCGCGTCCCACCGACCGGTTGGAAGCCTGAAGGCTATGTTCCTTCGGCGAAGAAGGCCAAGGGCATGATCACCAACCGCCACGTGCACGTTAACGTGGCCTGGAAGACCCCTCAGTTCGCGCTGGTCTGGCTGGTGCTGTGCCTCAACGTTTCCGCCGGTATCGGTATTCTGGGCATGGCTTCGCCACTGCTGCAGGAAGTGTTCGGCGGCAAGCTGCTGGGCGTTGACCTGGCGTTCAACCAGCTGGACTCGGCGCAACTGGCGCAGATCGCTGCCATTGCAGCGGGCTTCACCGGCCTGCTCAGCCTGTTCAACATCGGTGGCCGGTTCTTCTGGGCTTCGTTCTCCGACTACATCGGCCGCAAGGTGACCTACTTCGTGTTCTTCGCCCTGGGCGTGGCGCTGTATGCCTCGGTACCGACCCTGGGTCATTCGGGCAACATCGCACTGTTCGTGGCGGCTTTCTGCATCGTGCTGTCGATGTACGGCGGCGGTTTCGCCACCGTGCCGGCCTACCTGGCCGACCTGTTCGGTACGCAGATGGTCGGCGCCATTCACGGTCGTCTGTTGACCGCCTGGGCCGTGGCCGGCGTGTTGGGCCCGGTGCTGGTGACCAACCTGCGTGACTACCAGCTGGCCCACGGCGTGGCCCGTGCGGCGGTGTACGACACCACGTTGTACATCCTCTCCGGCCTGCTGGTGCTGGGCTTCATCTGCAACGCGCTGGTACGTCCGGTGGCCGACAAGTACTTCATGACCGATGCCGAGCTCAAGGCCGAGCAGGCGCTGGGCCATGACAAGGGCACCGATGGCACCACCGTGCTGGAGTGGAAGGCCAATCCTGCGTCCAAGCCTCTGGCTGTCGCGGCCTGGCTGGCCGTGGGCATTCCGTTGGCGTGGGGCGTGTGGGTGACCCTGCAGAAGACGGCGGTGCTGTTTCATTGATGTAGACGTTTGAATCGGTGATGGCCCTTCGCGGCCGATGACCGC
>NZ_DJUS01000089.1:7893-11129 GCF_002438365.1 Pseudomonas sp. UBA6276 | reverse complement strand
CTCGATGCCGACGGCGGGCTGTTCTCCGGTAACTTCCGCGCCAGCGAGCGCATGGCGCAATTGATCGTTCAGGTGGCCGGCCGCGCCGGGCGCGCGGAAGAACCGGGCAAGGTGATCATCCAGACGCACCTGGCCGACCATCCGCTGTTGGTGCAATTGACCGAGCAGGGTTACTTCGCCTTCGCCGAGCAGGCCCTGGCCGAACGCCGCGCCGCCGGCCTGCCACCCTTCGCGCACCTGGCGCTGCTGCGCGCCGAGGCCCACAAGCCGGGCCAGGCCGAAGCCTTTCTGGACGAAGCCTGCGCCGCCGCCGAAGCCTTGGTGGCGCAACTGGGACTGGGCGGCCTCGAACTGCTGGGGCCGGTGCCTGCCCCCATGGAACGCCGCGCCGGACGCTACCGGGCGCAGTTGCTGGTCCAGGCGACGTTGCGAGCACCCCTGCACCGCTTGCTCAATGCCTGGATGCTGCAACTGGAGCAACTGCCGAGCGGGCGCCAGGTGCGCTGGTCGCTGGATGTGGACCCGGTGGATTTGTATTGAGATAGGCGCACCTGGAGTGCGGATCGGCGGTGTCTGCCGACGCGGCTTGCGCCGCTGCTACAGGGGTGGTGGTTTGCAGGGGGGATTTGCGGGTTGGCAACCCCCGCCAACAACCGGATAATGCCCAGTTTTTCCACCCGCGCAAACAGCACCGCCGTACCCGCGGTCGACCGAGAACCCCATGAAAGACACCATTCGCCAGCTGATTCAACAAGCCCTGACCCACCTCGTCGCCGAAGGTGTGCTGACAGAAGGTCTGACGCCGGCAATCCAGGTGGAAAACTCGCGAGACAAGAAGAACGGCGATTTCGCCAGCAACATCGCCATGATGCTGGCCAAGCCTGCCGGCATGAAGCCACGTGACCTGGCAGAAAAGCTGATTGCCGCGCTGCCGGCCGATGAGGGAGTGAGCAAGGTCGAGATCGCCGGTCCCGGCTTCCTCAACTTCTTCCAGAACAGTGCCGCCCTCGCCGCGCGCCTGGATGCTGCACTGGCCGATGCCCACATCGGCGTGCGCAAGGCCGGCCCGGCGCAGCGCGTGGTGGTCGATCTGTCGGCACCCAACCTGGCCAAGGAAATGCACGTGGGCCACTTGCGCTCGACGATAATCGGCGATGGCGTGGCCAATGTGCTGGAGTTCCTCGGCGACACCGTGATCCGCCAGAACCACGTCGGTGACTGGGGCACGCAGTTCGGCATGCTGCTCGCCTACCTGCAGGAAAAACCCGCTACCAGCGACGAACTCTCCGACCTGGAGAATTTCTATCGCGCAGCCAAGCAGCGTTTCGACGAGTCCGAGGAGTTCGCCGAGCGTGCCCGCGGCCTGGTGGTCAAGCTGCAGGCCGGCGACGCCGAGTGCCTGGCGCTGTGGAAGCGCTTCAACGAAATCTCCCTGTCCCACTGCCAGAGCACCTACGAGCGCTTGAACGTCAAGCTGACCCCGGCCGACGTGATGGGCGAAAGCGCCTACAACGACGACCTGGCCAACGTGGTCGCCGACCTGCGCGCCAAGGGCCTGCTGGTGGAAAGCAACGGCGCGCAGTGCGTGTTCCTCGAAGAATTCAAGACCGCCGAAGGCACCCCACTGCCGGTGATCGTGCAGAAGGCCGGTGGCGGCTATCTGTATGCCACCACCGACCTGGCTGCGCTGCGCTATCGCAGCAACGTGCTCAAGGCCGACCGCGCGCTGTACTTCGTCGATCAGCGTCAGGCCCTGCACTTCCAGCAGGTGTTCGAGGTGGCGCGACGCGCCGGTTTCATCAGCAACGGCATGCAGCCCGAGCACATGGGCTTCGGCACCATGAACGGCGCCGACGGCCGCCCGTTCAAGACCCGCGACGGCGGTACCGTGAAGCTGGTCGACCTGCTAGACGAAGCCGAGCAACGCGCCTACACCCTGGTCAAGGAAAAGAACCCCGAGGTCGCCGAGGCTGACCTGCGGGTGATCGCCAAGGCCGTGGGGATCGGCGCGGTGAAATATGCCGACCTGTCCAAGCATCGCACCAGCGACTACAGCTTCAACTTCGACCTGATGCTCAACTTCGAAGGCAATACCGCGCCGTACCTGCTCTACGCCTACACCCGCGTGGCCGGGGTGTTCCGCAAGCTGGGCAAGGATTTCGCGGACGTCGAAGGCCAGATCGTGCTGGAAGCCGAACACGAGAAGGAATTGGCGGCCAAGCTGGCGCAATTCACCGAAGTGCTGAACACCGTCGGTGAGAAAGGCACGCCCCATGTGTTATGCACTTACCTGTACGATGTGGCCGGGCTGTTCTCCAGCTTCTATGAGAACTGCCCGATCCTGGCGGCCGAAAACCCCGTTCAGCAACAAAGCCGCCTGCGCCTGGCGGCGCTGACCGGTCGCACCCTCAAGCAAGGATTGGCTCTGTTGGGCCTGGAAACACTGGAGCGTATGTAAGTTGGCTGCCAAGAAGAAACCTGCACCCAAACGTGGCGCCAGCCGCAATTCCGCACCTGCCAAGAAGCCCATCCCGGGCTGGCTGTGGCTGGCGATCGGCCTGAGCGTGGGCGCGTTCGTGGTGTTCCTGATGAAGCTGGAGCCGGGCAACGGTGACGTCAAGCGCGTCAAGGCCGAGCAGGCGAAGGCGGAGAAGATCGCCGAGGCGAACAAGACCCCGCCCAGCCCTCAGGCACCGGTCAAGCCCAAGTACGACTTCTACACCCTGCTGCCGGAATCGGAGGTCATCGTGCCGCCCGAGGCGGTTCCCGAGAAGACACCTCCGATTCCGGCCCAGGCCCCCGTCACGCCGGCCGAAGCGGCCAAGATCGATACTGCACGCGCCCAGGCGGCGCTCAGCGGCGCGACTCCGCCGCCGGCCCCGCCCGTGATCAAGCCCGCGGCGACCACCCAGTTCTATCTGCAGGCCGGTTCGTTCCGCAAGCAGGCGGACGCCGACCGGGTGCGGGCGCAGATCATCCTGCTGGGGCAGTCGGTGAACGTCGAGTCCGGAACGGTCAAGGAGGACACCTGGTACCGGGTGCTGGTGGGTCCGTTCAGCAACCGCGAGCAACTGACCGTGGCGCAGAAGCAACTGGCGGGCAGTGGATTTAGTAACCTGCTGTTGCAGCAAAGGCAGATTCGGCAGTAAGCCCATGCATCGGCGGCGCGTCCTTCGCGGGCAGAGCCCGCTCCCACAGGTGCGCGCGGGTTCTGTGGGAGCGGGCTCTGCCCGCGA
>NZ_DJUS01000089.1:0-7823 GCF_002438365.1 Pseudomonas sp. UBA6276 | reverse complement strand
GGCAAAGTCGTCATGGGCGGCGACGGCCAGGTTTCCCTCGGCAACACCGTGATGAAAGGCAACGCCAAGAAAGTCCGGCGCCTGTACCACGGTCAGGTCATCGCCGGCTTTGCCGGTGCCACCGCCGACGCCTTCACCCTCTTCGAACGTTTCGAAGGTCAACTCGAGAAACACCAGGGCCATCTGGTCCGTGCCGCCGTGGAGCTGGCCAAGGAGTGGCGTACCGACCGCTCGCTGAGCCGCCTGGAGGCGATGCTGGCCGTGGCCAACAAGGATGCGTCCTTGATCATCACCGGCAACGGTGACGTCGTCGAACCCGAAGACGGGCTGATTGCCATGGGTTCCGGTGGTGCCTTCGCGCAAGCCGCTGCCAGCGCACTGTTGAAGAAGACCGAGCTGGGCGCGCGTGAAATCGTCGAGACCGCCCTGGGCATCGCTGGCGACATCTGCGTGTTCACCAATCACAACATGACCATCGAGGAGCAGGATCTCGCCCAGTGATCAGTCGCCGCGCCCACCTGGGATGATCTTCACAGAAGACCACGCGCACTGAACCTTCGAGTCCGGAACACACCATGTCCATGACCCCCCGCGAAATCGTCCACGAACTCAATCGCCATATCATTGGCCAGGACGATGCCAAACGCGCCGTCGCCATTGCCCTGCGCAACCGCTGGCGGCGCATGCAGCTGCCCGAAGAGCTGCGCGTCGAAGTGACGCCCAAGAACATCCTGATGATCGGCCCGACCGGCGTCGGCAAGACTGAAATCGCCCGTCGCCTGGCCAAGCTCGCCAATGCGCCCTTCATCAAGGTCGAAGCGACCAAGTTCACCGAAGTCGGCTACGTCGGCCGCGATGTCGAATCGATCATCCGCGACCTGGCCGATGCGGCCATCAAGCTGCTGCGTGAGCAGGAAATGGTCAAGGTCCGCCATCGCGCAGAAGACGCAGCCGAAGAGCGTATTCTCGACGCGCTGCTGCCTGCTGCCCGTGCAGGCTTCAACGAAGAGCCGGTGAGCAACGATTCGAACACCCGCCAGCTGTTCCGCAAGCGTCTGCGCGAAGGTCAGCTGGACGACAAGGAAATCGAGATCGAAGTGGCCGAGCAGATGGGCGGCGTGGACATCTCTGCCCCTCCCGGCATGGAAGAAATGACCAACCAGCTGCAGAGCCTGTTCGCCAACATGGGCAAGGGCAAGAAGAAAAGCCGCAAGCTCAAGGTCAAGGACGCGCTGAAAATGGTCCGCGACGAAGAGGCCGGTCGCCTGGTCAATGAAGAAGAGCTCAAGGCCAAGGCGCTGGAAGCAGTCGAGCAGCACGGTATCGTCTTCATCGATGAAATCGACAAAGTGGCCAAGCGCGGCAACGTGGGTGGCGCCGACGTGTCCCGTGAAGGCGTGCAGCGCGACCTGCTGCCGTTGATCGAAGGCTGCACGGTCAACACCAAGCTGGGCATGGTCAAGACCGACCACATCCTGTTCATCGCTTCGGGCGCCTTCCACCTGAGCAAGCCGAGCGACCTGGTGCCCGAGTTGCAGGGTCGCCTGCCGATTCGCGTCGAACTCAAGGCATTGAGCCCGCAGGATTTCGAGCGCATCCTGAGCGAGCCCCATGCGTCGCTGACGGAACAGTACCGCGAGCTGCTGAAGACCGAAGGCTTGAACATCGAGTTCGTGCCCGAAGGCATCAAGCGTCTGGCCGAGATCGCCTGGCAGGTCAACGAGAAGACCGAGAACATCGGTGCCCGTCGTCTGCACACGCTGCTGGAGCGGTTGCTGGAGGAAGTCTCGTTCAGCGCCGGTGACATGGCTGCCGCGCACAGCGAAGCGCCGATCCAGATCGATGCCGAGTATGTGAACAGCCATCTGGGCGAGCTGGCGCAGAACGAAGACCTGTCACGGTACATTCTGTAATACGGCCTGTCATGCGCGGAGCGGCCTGTCACGGCCGCTCCGTGCTCTGACTGACACGCTGCTCCCCGCGCCTGCGAGAGTCGACCATGAGCAAAATCCCGAGCGCCATCAACCTGCACAAGGCCTCCAAGACCCTGAGCCTGACGTATGGCCCCGACGAGGTGTTCCACCTGCCCGCCGAGTTCCTGCGCGTGCACTCGCCGTCCGCCGAGGTTCAGGGCCACGGCAAGCCGATTCTGCAGGTGGGGAAACTGGGGGTTGGCCTGACCAAGGTGGAACCAGCTGGCCAGTACGCTTTGAAGCTGACTTTCGACGACGGCCATGACAGCGGCCTGTTCACCTGGGACTACCTGTACCAGTTGGCGCTGCGCCAAGAGCAGCTCTGGGCCGACTACCTGGAACAGTTGCGCGCCGCTGGAAAATCCCGCGACCCCGCCGAGTCCGTGGTGAGGTTGATGCTCTAGGCCGCCAGGGCCTTGTCCAATGCCTTTTCGATCTCGCTCTGGATCGTACCGCTCATCATCGCCAGCATCATGCCCAGCTTCAGGTCGATTCGAATCGCTTCGTCGTCGATCTGCACGGTTCCCTGCGCGCCGCTGCGCTTGACCGCCACCGTGTCGCCCTGCCAGGTGGCCTGCACGTCATAGCGGTCGATCAGCTTCTGCACCACCACTTCAGCCTTCTGCCGAGCCGCATCGCGGCCCAGATTGTGTTTGCGTTCGACGTTGATCTGGGTCATCGGGGACTCCGGGTAATGGGTTCAATGGCGCACAGTTTAACGCGGATGCCCTGGCAATCCATCGCGCCAAGACAAAGCGCCCCTGTGCGGCTTAGAATGGTGCGTAATTTTTCCTGGTGACAGCGATATGAATGATCAGCGCAAAGGCGGCGATGCCGAACCCACCACTCACTTCGGCTACAAGCACGTACCGGAAAGCCAGAAAGCCGAAAAGGTCGCCGAGGTGTTCCACTCGGTAGCGGCCAAGTACGACTTGATGAACGACGTGCTGTCCGGCGGCATGCACCGGTTGTGGAAGCGCTTCACCATCGAGCTGTCCGGCGTGCGCGTGGGTAACCGAGTGCTGGACATCGCTGGCGGCACGGGCGATCTGGCACGCAAGTTCTCCGATCTGGTCGGGCCGACCGGTCAGGTCGTACTGGCCGACATCAATGCCTCCATGCTCAAGGTCGGTCGTGACCGACTGCTCGACCGTGGCGTGGCCGGCAACATCGAGTTCGTCCAGGCCGACGCCGAAAAGCTGCCGTTCCCCGACAATCACTTCGATTGTGTGACCATCGCCTTCGGTCTGCGCAACGTCACGCACAAGGAAGCGGCCATCGCCTCCATGCTGCGTGTGCTCAAGCCGGGCGGTCGCCTGCTGGTGCTGGAGTTCTCCAAGCCCACCAACAAGCTGATGTCCAAGGTCTACGACGCCTATTCGTTCGCCTTCATGCCGCTGGCTGGCAAGCTGATCACCAACGATTCGGAAAGCTACCGCTACCTCGCCGAGTCGATCCGCATGCACCCTGATCAGGAAACCCTCAAGGCCATGATGGTGCAGGCCGGTTTCGACCGCGTCACCTACCACAACATGACCAGCGGCATCGTCGCACTGCACCGCGGGATCAAGCCCTGATGTTGCTCGGCGGCCTGATCGCCAGTGTCGAACACGGCCTCAACCGTGTGCTGCGCCTGGACGCCACGGCACTACCGCGCCTGGCGCACCTGCATGGCAAGGTGATTGCCATCCAGGGTCGCCAGCCTTCCTTTACGCTCTACGTCCTGCCCAGCGCCAATGGCTTGATGCTGGCCCAGCAATGGGCCACGCCGGCCGACTGCACCTTGCGGGCGCCGGCCGCCAGTCTGGTGCAGTTGGCGCTGCGCAAGGACAAGACTGCCGTGCTGCACAGCCCCCAGGTCGATCTGGACGGCGACAGCGCTGCCCTGCTCGAGCTGGTCAAGGTGCTGCAGGACCTTGAACTGGACTGGGAATACGAAGTCTCACGCTGGCTTGGCCCGGTGCCGACCTCGTTGCTGGCCGGGCACCTGCGCAGCCGCACGGGCTGGACCCGTGAAGGTCTGACCACGGCGACCCAGAATTTGGGCGAATACCTGGCCGAGGAAGCGCGTACTCTGGTAGGCGAGCAGGAAGCCCAGGCCCGTTTCAATGAGCTGGATGCTTTGAAAGTCGATGTCGAACGCCTCGAGGCGCGTATTGAGCGCCTCGCCCGATCCCACAACTCCAGCGATAACGCATGAAGCTGCTTGCCGTCCGCCGTCTGTTGCGCATCCAGCGCGTCGTGATCCGCTACCGCCTCGATGACCTGATGTTCGCCCTGCCACTGCCGTGGTGGCTGAAGATCACCCGTTTCGCCATGCCTTGGCGCTGGCTGCCGCGCAGCCGCCAGGAGCTCAACCGGGGCGCGCGCCTGCGCCTGGCGTTGCAGGACCTGGGGCCGATCTTCATCAAGTTCGGGCAGATCCTCTCCACCCGCCGCGACCTGCTGCCCGAAGACATCGCCGATGAGCTGATGCTGCTGCAGGACCGCGTACCGCCGTTCGACCCCAAGCAGGCCATGGCCCTGATCGAACAGCAATTGGGGGCGAAGATCACCGACGTGTTCAGTCGCTTCGACGTCGAGCCGCTGGCTTCGGCCTCGGTGGCCCAAGTCCACGCCGCGCGGCTCAAGACCGGCGAAGAGGTGGTGGTCAAGGTCATCCGTCCGGGGCTCAGATCGGTCATCGGCCAGGATCTGGCCTGGCTGTTCCTGCTGGCTCGTCAGGCCGAGCGACTGTCGGCCGACGCCCGCCTGCTGCACCCGGTGGACGTGGTCGCCGACTACGAGCGGACCATCTACGACGAGCTCGACCTGCTGCGCGAGGCGGCCAACTCCAGCCAGTTGCGGCGCAACTTCGAAGATTCGGATCTGCTCTACGTGCCCCAGGTGTACTGGGACTGGTGCCGGCCCAAAGTGCTGGTGATGGAGCGCATCTACGGCGTTCAGGTCACCGACATGGCCGCCCTGGCCGACCAGCGCACCGACATGAAGCTGCTGGCCGAGCGCGGTGTCGAGATTTTCTTCACTCAGGTCTTTCGCGACAGCTTCTTCCACGCCGACATGCACCCGGGCAACATCTTCGTCAGTACCGTGGCGCCCTGGAGCCCACGCTACATCGCCATCGACTGCGGCATCGTCGGCAGCCTGACCCCCGAAGACCAGGATTACCTGGCGCGCAACCTGTTCGCCTTCTTCAAGCGCGACTACCGCCGCGTCGCCCAATTGCACATCGATTCGGGTTGGGTTCCGGCGGAAACCAAGCTCAACGAATTCGAAGCGGCGATCCGTACCGTCTGCGAGCCGATCTTCGAGAAGCCGCTCAAGGACATCTCCTTCGGCCAGGTGTTGATGCGCCTGTTCCAGACCGCGCGGCGCTTCAACATGGAAGTGCAGCCGCAACTGGTGCTGTTGCAGAAGACCTTGCTCAATATCGAAGGCCTGGGCCGCCAGCTGTACCCGGACCTGGACCTGTGGAGCACCGCCCAGCCGTTCCTCGAACGCTGGATGCGCGAGCGGGTCAGTCCAAAATCTTTGTTTCAGAATGTTCAATCGCAGGTCGAGCAATTGCCGCATCTGGCCAACATGACCCGCGATCTACTCGAACGGATGTCTCAGCCTCATCGCAAGGATCCACCACCGCCCTGGGAGCAACGCCATGATCGGTGGGCCCTGCGGCTGCTCGGCGGTGCCTTGTTGGTGGGCGGGACAGTGACCGCGGTCTCCGGCATTGCCCTGGACAGTGTGCAGGCCTGGCCGGCCTGGTTGATGCTGGCATCGGGCTTGTACCTGGTCGTGCGCCGATAGCCAGTGGCGCCATCGGCTGGCACACTAGCCCTCTCTGTTGTCGGAGTCGCACATGAAAGACTGGCTGGACGAGATCAAATGGGACCGCGACGGCCTGGTGCCAGCGATTGCCCAGGATCACAAGACCGGGCGCATCCTCATGATGGCCTGGATGAACCGCGAAGCACTGGCGCTGACCGCCGCCGAAAACCGGGCCATCTATTGGTCACGCTCGCGTGGCAAGCTGTGGCGCAAGGGCGAGGAGTCCGGCCACGTGCAGAAGCTGCATGAACTGCGCCTGGACTGTGACGCCGACGTGGTCGTGCTCAGCGTCGAACAGATCGGCGACATCGCCTGCCACACCGGCCGCCAAAGCTGCTTCTATCGGGTCTTCGAGGACGGCCAATGGACCGTCGTCGATCCGGTTCTGAAGGACCCCGATGCCATCTATCACACAGGCCATGGTCATGAATGACACCCTGGACCGCGTCGCCGCGGTACTCGAAGAACGCAAGGGCGCCAGCGCCGACAGCTCCTATGTCGCCAGCCTGTACGCCAAGGGTTTGAACAAGATTCTGGAAAAGCTGGGCGAAGAATCGGTCGAGACCATCATTGCCGCCAAGGACGCCGCGCACAGCGGCGACTGCAGCGATGTCATCTACGAAACCGCCGATCTGTGGTTCCATAGCCTGGTCATGCTTGCACAACTCGGCCAACACCCACAGGCTGTACTCGATGAACTGGACCGCCGCTTCGGTCTGTCCGGTCACGATGAGAAAGCCGCCCGCCAGCCGTCAGCCTGAAATGTCTTTTTGGAGGAGTTGAATCATGGGTCTGTTTGATTGGAAACACTGGATCGTCATCCTGATCGTCGTGGTATTGGTCTTCGGCACCAAGAAACTCAAGAACCTGGGCACCGATGTGGGCGAGTCGATCAAAGGCTTTCGCAAGGCCATGAACGACGACGACAAACCGGCTGCCGAACAGCCCACCCAGCCGGTGCACCCGCAGGCCAGCTCGCCGCTGACTCCGCCGCACACCCTCGACGGCCAGCATCAGAAAGTCGAAGAACCCATCAGGAAAGACTGATCAATGTTCGGTATCAGCTTCAGTGAACTCATGCTCGTGGGCCTCATCGCCCTGTTGGTGCTGGGCCCTGAACGACTGCCCGGCGCCGCGCGAACCGCAGGGCTGTGGATCGGGCGTCTGAAACGCAGCTTCAATGCGATCAAGACCGAAGTCGAACGCGAGATAGGCGCCGACGAGATTCGTCGTCAATTGCACAACGAGCACGTGCTGTCGCTGGAGGAGCAGGCGCGCAAGATTCTCGACCCGCAGCGTCCTGCGCGGCCGAGCGAGCCTCCTGCGCCGCTGGCCGATCCCATCGCGCCAGGAGCTCAGGCACAGCCGGTGCTGGACCGCGATGCGGTGAGCGCCGCCGTCACCCCGACCAGCGTGGCCACTGCCGCGCAACAGGCCGACGTGATCGAGCGCGATACCAGCAGCGCCGCAGCGGTCGCGATACCCGTCACCTCCAATGAACCTACACAGCCACCGCGAGCCCCATGAGCGAAATTCCGGAAAATGACCAGCCCATGCCGCTGGTCTCGCACCTGACCGAACTGCGCACGCGGCTGCTGCGCTGCGTTGCCGTGATCTTTCTGGTCTTCGCCGGGCTGTTTTCGTTTGCCCAACAGATCTACACCCTGGTATCGGCGCCGCTGCGCGAATACCTGCCGGCTGGCGCAACGATGATCGCCACCGACGTGGCCTCGCCGTTCCTCACCCCGTTCAAGCTGACCATGATGGTCTCGCTGTTCCTGGCCGTGCCGATCATCCTGCATCAGGTCTGGGGCTTCATCGCGCCGGGCTTGTACAAGCATGAAAAGCGCATCGCCATACCGTTGCTGGTGTCGAGCATCTTTCTGTTCTATGCCGGGATGGCCTTCGCTTATTTCCTGGTCTTTCCGCTGGTCTTCAAGTTCTTCGCCAGTGCCACGCCTGTGGGCGTGACCATGGCCACCGACATCGCCAGCTACCTGGATTTCGTCATGACGCTGTTCTTCG
>NZ_DJUS01000096.1:329-50437 GCF_002438365.1 Pseudomonas sp. UBA6276 | reverse complement strand
ACACTTGACTCGCTTCGATCACGCGTCAGCGGGAGGCGAATTCTACAGCGTTTCAAACCGCTGTCAACTGCCTTTTTCACCGCTTCCGAACTTGAAGATCGAAGCACTTCCTCACCATCTGAACGACTAACTCATTGATTAACAAGGCGTTTATCGTTTCGGCTGCGCCGGAAGTGGGGCGAATTATAGACAGATCTGGAGGGGCGTCAACAGGTAATTTCAAAAATCTGTCATATAAGGTCAAAAGCAAAGGGCGGGCCTGTCGGCCCGCCCTTTGTTACTGCAAGAATCGCAACTCAGAGACTCGGGAAAGCAAACTGCGAGGCTTCGTGGCTGGCGCGTTGCGGCCAGCGTTGAGTGATGGCTTTGCGGCGTGTGTAGAAACGTACGCCGTCTGGCCCATAGGCGTGCAGATCACCGAAGAGTGAACGCTTCCAGCCGCCGAAGCTGTGGTAGGCAACCGGTACGGGCAAGGGTACGTTGACGCCGACCATGCCGACTTCGATCTCGTCGCAGAACAGGCGCGCTGCTTCACCGTCGCGGGTGAAGATGCAGGTGCCGTTGCCATATTCGTGGTCGTTGATCAGTTGCATGGCTTGTTCGAGGCTGTCGACACGGACGATGCACAGTACTGGCCCGAAGATTTCCTCTTTATAGATGCGCATCTGCGGGGTGACGTGGTCGAACAGGCAACCGCCGAGGAAGAAGCCTTCTTCGTTGCCTGCCACACTCAGACCGCGGCCATCCACGACGAGTTTGGCACCGGCCTGCTCGCCGTCGTCGACGTAGCCCGACACCTTGTCACGTGCCTGGGCAGTCACGAGGGGGCCCATGTCCAGGCCGCAGGAGGTACCGGCGCCGATCTTCAGGGCCTTGACCTGCGGAGTCAGTTTGGCCACAAGAGCGTCGGCAACCTGGTCACCGACACAGACGGCGACCGAGATGGCCATGCAGCGCTCACCGCAGGAGCCATAGGCCGCACCCATCAGGGCGCTGACCGCGTTGTCCAGATCGGCGTCGGGCATCAGTACCGCATGGTTCTTCGCGCCACCCAGGGCCTGGACGCGCTTGCCCCGGCGAGTGCCCTCGCTATAAATGTACTCGGCGATGGGTGTGGAGCCGACGAAGCTCAACGCCTTGACCTCGGGTGCTTCGATCAGGGCATCCACCGCGACCTTGTCGCCGTGGACGACGTTGAGCACGCCGGCTGGCAGGCCTGCTTCCAGCAACAGTTGGGCTATATAGAGTGTGGAGCTGGGGTCGCGCTCGGACGGCTTGAGGATGAAGCAGTTGCCGCAGACGATGGCCAGCGGGTACATCCACAAGGGAACCATGGCCGGAAAGTTGAACGGTGTGATACCGGCGACGATACCCAAGGGCTGGAAGTCGGACCAGGCATCGATGTTCGGACCGACGTTGCGGCTGTACTCGCCCTTGAGCACTTCGGGGGCTGCGCAGGCGAATTCGACGTTTTCGATGCCGCGTTTGAGTTCGCCTGCGGCGTCCTCCAGGGTCTTGCCATGCTCTTCACTGATCATCTGAGCAATCTTGGCTTCGTTCTGCTCGAGCAGTTGCTTGAAGCGGAACATCACCTGGGCGCGCTTGGCCGCCGGGGTCTTGCGCCAGGCCGGGAAGGCGGCCTTGGCGGAGTCGATGGCCTGTTGCACGGTTTCGCGGCTGGCCAATTGGAGGGTGCGGATAGGTTGGCCGGTGGATGGGTTGAAGACGTCGGCCGTGCGGTCGCCACTGGAAACCAGATCGCCATTGATCAAGTGTTGGATAGTGCTCATGCAAAGGGCTCCTGATAAAAGGGGTCAGTCGATCTGGTTGAGGGCTTCGCCCACGGCGTCGAACAGGCGATCGAGGTCTTGTGGCTGGGCGTTGAAGGTAGGGCCGAACTGCAGGGTGTCGCCGCCGAAGCGGACATAGAAGCCGGCTTTCCACAGTTTCATGGACGCTTCGTAGGGGCGCACGATGGCGTCGCCATCCCGGGGCGCCAGCTGGATCGCACCGGCGAGGCCATAGTTGCGGATGTCGACGATGTTCTTCGCCCCCTTGACGCCGTGCAGCACGCTTTCGAAATGCGGTGCCAGTTCAGCGGCGCTCTGCACCAGGTTTTCGCGCTGCAGCAGGTCCAGTGCGGCAAGACCGGCGGCGCAGGCTACAGGGTGGGCCGAGTAGGTATAACCGTGGGGGAATTCCACGGCGTACTCGGGCGTCGCCTGGTTCATGAAGGTCTGGTAGATCTCGGTGCTGGCGATGACGGCGCCCATCGGGATGGCGCCGTTGGTGATCTGCTTGGCGATGCACATCAGATCCGGCGTTACGCCGAAGGTGTCGGCGCCGAACATGGCGCCGGTGCGACCGAAACCGGTGATGACTTCGTCGAAGATCAGCAGAATGTTGTGCTGGTCGCAGATCTCACGCAGTCGTTTGAGATAGCCCTTGGGCGGCGGTAGGACGCCTGCGGAACCGGCCATGGGCTCGACGATCAGGGCGGCGATGTTGGAGGCGTCGTGCAGCTCGATGACCTTGAGCATTTCGTCGGCCAGGGCGATGCCGCCCTCCTCCGGTGACCCTTTGGAGAAGGTATTGCCCGGCAGCAGGGTGTGGGGAATGTGGTCCACATCCATCAATTGACCGAACATCTTGCGGTTGCCGTTGACTCCGCCCAGGCTGGTGCCGGCCACGTTGACGCCGTGGTAGCCACGGGCGCGGCCGATCATCTTGGTCTTGGTGGCCTGGCCTTTCAGGCGCCAGTAGGCGCGAACCATTTTCACGGCCGTGTCGCAGCACTCGGAGCCGGAGTTGGTATAGAAGACGTGGTTGAGGGTGCCGGGGGTCAGGTCGGTGATCTTTTCCGCCAGCTGGAACGACAACGGATGGCCGTACTGAAACGCGGGCGAGTAGTCGAGCACGCCGAGTTGGCGCGACACCGCTTCCTGAATTTCCTTGCGCGTATGGCCTGCACCGCAGGTCCACAGACCGGAAAGGCTGTCGTAGATCTGGCGGCCCTTGTCATCGGTCAACCAACTGCCCTGGGCCGCGACGATGATGCGTGGATCACGTTGGAAGCTGCGGTTGGCGGTGTACGGCATCCAGTGAGCGTCCAGCTTGAGCTGGCTGGTCACGCCGACGGGGGCGTTCTCGGGCATATTCATGGGCACAAACCTCTTTGAGCGATTGAAGACGCGATGACAAGCGTGTTGCCCCTAAGGTGTCACGGCGATAAAGTCTGGAAAATTCAACTTTTGCGATCTTCAGTCAGGTAATCACTAAACTATGAGCCGCCGTCCCGATCCCCTCGCACAGGTCAGTGATTTCGATATTCGCCTGCTGCGCATCTTCCGTAGCGTAGTGGAGTGCGGCGGTTTCTCTGCGGCGGAGAACGTGCTCGGCATCGGTCGCTCAGCGATCAGTCAGCAGATGAGCGATCTGGAGCAGCGCCTGGGTCTGCGCCTGTGTCAGCGGGGGCGGGCCGGTTTTTCGCTGACCGAGGAAGGCCGTGAAGTCTATCAATCGGCCTTGCAGATGCTGGGTGCGGTGGAGAGTTTTCGCACCGAGGTCAATGGCCTGCATCGTCATTTGCGTGGTGAACTCAACATTGGCCTGACCGACAATCTGGTGACGCTGCCGCACATGCGCATCACCCATGCGTTGGCGCAGTTGAAGGATCGAGGACCGGACGTGCGCATTCAGATCCGCATGATTGCCCCGAGCCAGGTCGAACAAGGGGTGCTGGACGGCAGCTTGCACGTGGGTGTGGTGCCGCAGGCCAGTCCGCTGTCCGGGCTTGAATACCAGCCGTTGTACAGCGAGCGCTCGCTGCTGTACTGCGCGGTGGGCCATCCGCTGTTCTACGCCGACGATGCGCAACTGGACGATGCACGGCTCGATGCCCAGGAGGCGATCGCGCCGACCTTCCGCTTGCCGGCCGAGATTCAGGCGCGTTACCAGGCACTGAACTGCACGGCCAGCGCGTCGGATCGCGAGGGCATGGCGTTCCTGATTCTGACCGGGCGCTACATCGGCTATCTACCCGACCACTACGCGACGTTCTGGGTGCAGCAGGGACGACTGCGCGCACTCAAGGCGGCCGAGCGGTTCTATGACTTGAGCCTATCCTGGGTCACTCGCAAGGGGCGACGCCCGCATTTAGTGCTCGAAAGCTTTCTGGAAAGTTTGTACGAGACACGATGATTTCCTTATCTCGTTGATCTCTTTGGCGTTGTGAACCTGACACGATCAAAACCTGAGCAGTTGGACAGCTTTTTGCACGGCTGTTTTGCAAAGCGAGGGCTGAATCCAGTCCACCCACCGTGCCAAGAGTTCGACGCCATGCCCACCGATACTGCACTGCCCAGCGAATTGATCTACGGTCTGCACGACCGTCCGGCCCCCATGACTTCGATGCTGGCGGCGCTTCAGCACGTACTCGCTGCGTTCGTCGGGATCATCACGCCCCCGTTGATCATTGGCTCGGCGTTGGGCCTCGGCACGCATTTGCCGTACTTGATCAGCATGGCGCTGTTGGTGTCCGGCATCGGCACGTTCATCCAGGCTCGCCGTCCGTTCGGTATCGGCGCAGGCATGATCTGTCTGCAAGGCACCAGTTTCGCCTTTCTGGGGGCGGTGCTGTCGGCCGGCTTCATCGTCAAGCAACGCGGGGGCAGCCCGGAAGACATTCTGGCGATGATTTTTGGGGTGTGCTTTTTCGGCGCGTTGGTGCAGATCGTGCTGAGTCGCTTCATCGGTCAATTGCAACGGGTCATTACTCCGCTGGTGACAGGCATCGTCATTACGCTGATTGGCGTGAGCTTGATCAAGGTCGGTATCACCGACCTGGGTGGAGGCTTCAACGCACCGGACTTCGGTGCGCCGGGTAACCTCGCCCTGGGCGCGTTCGTGTTGGTGGTGATCATTCTGCTCAACCGCAGCGCCGCGACCTGGTTGCGGCTGTCGGCAATCATCATCGGCCTTGCGGTGGGCAGCCTGGCCGCCTGGTTCAGTGGCAAGCTGGTGATCCAACCGCTGCCCGACCTGCCGCTGATCAGTGTGCCGGTGCCTTTCAAGTTCGGTTTCGCTTTCGATTGGACGGCGTTTCTACCCGTGGCGCTGATCTATTTGATCAGCACCCTGGAGACGGTGGGCGACTTGACGGCCAATTGCATGCTGTCGCGACAACCCATCAGTGGGCCGAGCTATATAGAACGGCTCAAGGGTGGCGTGCTGGGCGACGGCGTGAGTTGCATGCTGGCCGCTACATTCAGCGCCTTTCCCAACACGACGTTCGCGCAAAACAACGGTGTGATCCAACTCACGGGCGTGGCCAGCCGCTACGTGGGGCTGTACATCGGCGTCGTGCTGATGCTGCTCGGGCTGTTGCCGATGATCGGTGCCGTGCTGCAGCAGATTCCCAAGCCGGTGCTGGGGGGTGCCACCCTGGTGATGTTCGGCAGCGTGGCGGCCGCCGGGGTACGGATTCTGGCGCAGTCGCCGCTGGATCGGCGCAACATGCTGATCATCGCCACCTCGTTCGGCGTGGGCCTGGGTGTGGCCGCGCAGCCCCAGCTGCTGCACCGCATGCCGCAACTGGTGCAGAACCTGTTCGACTCGGCGATCACCAGTGGCGGTGTCACTGCGCTGGTCATGTGTCTGTTGTTGCCGGAACCCAAGCACAGCGGTGAAGTGTCGACGCAGCAACTGGAAAACGAGCCGGTTTGAGGCGACATTTTCGCAACGACGCTTGTCGGATCCGGGCAGGTGCGTTATCAACGCATCTGCCTTACCCATACGATTTGCTCGGAACCGCCCCATGATGCTTGAAGTCCCCGCGCACAGCGCCTCGGCCAGTGGCAAGCCTGCCAGCCGCATCCGCCAGAAAAATGAGGAAGCGATTCTCAAGGCAGCCGAAGACGAATTCGCCCGGCACGGTTTCAAGGGCACGAGCATGAATACCATCGCGCTCAACGTCGGGCTGCCCAAAGCCAATCTGCATTATTACTTCACCAACAAACTGGGGCTGTACATCGCGGTGCTGAGCAACATCATCGAGCTGTGGGACAGCACCTTCAACACCTTGAGTGCCGAGGACGATCCGGCGCAGGCCTTGACCCGTTACATTCGCGCCAAGATGGAGTTTTCCCGACGTCAGCCACTGGCGTCGCGGATCTTCGCCATGGAGATCATCAGCGGTGGCGAGTGCTTGACCGAATACTTCAACCAGGACTATCGCAGCTGGTTCACGGGGCGCGCCGCCGTGTTCCAGGCGTGGATCGATGCCGGTAAAATGGACCCGGTCGACCCTGTGCACCTGATCTTCCTGCTGTGGGGCAGTACTCAGCATTACGCCGACTTTGCCACGCAGATCTGCCGGGTGACCGGACAGGCGCGGCTGACGCGAGAGGATTTCGAGCAAGCCGGTGACAACCTGATACGCATCATCCTAAAGGGATGCGGACTGACCCCTGCAGTGTGATCACTGCAACAGCCAAGAGATAGCGATGCCTTCCACCCTGCTGGGCCCTTGCGAGTTCCGCGAGGAGATTCGCAAGAGTCGATTCATCACCCTCGCCGCACCCATTGCCAGCGTGCAGGACGCCCAGGCGTTCATCGAACGGAACAGCGATCTGGCGGCCACTCACAATTGCTGGGCGTGGAAACTGGGCGACCAGTACCGCAGCAACGACGACGGCGAGCCGGGCGGTACGGCAGGCCGCCCCATTCTGGCGGCCATCGAGGCGCAGGATTGCGACCAGGTGGTGGTGCTGGTGATTCGCTGGTACGGCGGTATTCAGCTGGGCACCGGAGGATTGGCCCGCGCCTATGGCGGGGGGGCGAACAAGTGTCTGCAACAGGCCCCCAAGCGCCTGCTGATCGCGCGGGTGGCGGTGTCGTGTTCCTGCACGTTCAGCGAGCTGGCCCTGGTCAAGCTTCGCGTGGCCGAGGCTGAAGGGCTGGTGACTACGGAAGATTTCACCAGCAATGGTGTCGATCTGCAGTTGGCAGTGGCCAGTGAAGTCATCCCGACCCTGGCGCAGCAGTTGGCTGACCTTTCGCGGGGACGGATCGTGCTGCAAGACGCTGCTTCATGAACCTGCGGCCTGTCCACGCTGAGTGCTAGTCTGTTTCCTTTTTCAGGAGCGTCGCGATGACAACTGCAAAGAAAGCGCTGGTGATCGGTGCCTCCCGTGGCCTGGGCCTGGGGCTGGTGGAACGCTTGAGCGAGGATGGCTGGGAAGTGACGGCCACGGTTCGTGATCTGGGCAATGTCCCGGCAGGGCTGACGGCCACCGGGGCCACGGTGGAAGCACTGGAGATGACTCGGCTGGAATCGATGGATGCATTGGCCCAGCGTCTGCAGCAGCAGCGTTTCGATCTGCTGTTCATCAATGCCGGGGTGTCCGGGCCGGCGGGCTACAACACCGATCAGGCCAGCGATGCGGAAATCGGCGAGCTGTTCGTCATCAATGCCGTGGCGCCGATCCGCTTGGCCCAGCGACTGGCAGGCAATGTCGCCGACGGCGGTGCGATTGCGTTCATGAGTTCGGTGCTCGGTAGCGTGGCGATGCCCGAAGGGTCGTCCATGGCGTTGTACAAGGCGAGCAAGGCGGCCTTGAATTCGATGACCAATACGTTCGTGACCGAGCTGGCGCGGCCTGCGCTGACGGTACTGGCGATGCACCCGGGATGGGTGAAGACCGACATGGGCGGTGAAGGGGCCAGTCTGGACGTTGCCACCAGTACCCGGGGATTGGTGGATGTGATCACCGGGCAGTTGGGCAAGGGTGGGTTGCAGTTTCTGGATTACCGGGGGGAGCGGATTGAGTGGTGAGGGGCTTGCAGGGGTACAGGGGTATCAGAGGAGGCCTCTTCGCGGGCAGAGCCCGCTCCCACAAGTTTGCTGCCGCAAGGTGCAGGATGTTGGTTAGAGGCCCAGGATCGATAGCATGATGAAGGTGGCGAACAGTACGAAGTGAGTCATGCCTTCAATGGCGTTGGTTTCGCCATCGTTGAGGTTGATGGCGCAGATCAGCAGGGTGATGAAGATCATCACGGTCTGGACCGGGGTCATGGCCATCTGGAAGGGCTGGCCGCTGTACAAGGCCAGGCCTTCCATCACCGGTACGGTAAGGATCACCGTCGACAGCGAAGCGCCCAGCGCGATGTTGACCACCGACTGCATGCGGTTGGCCAACGCTGCGCGCAAGGCGGTGAGAATTTCCGGTGCGGCGGAAATGGCGGCCACCAGAATGGCCGTTACCACGGGTGGCGCGCCGGTGCCTTCCAGACCCAGGTCGATGGTCTTGGACATGACTTCGGCCAGCGCACCGATGATGACGATACCGAACACCAGCGTCCCCACCGACCAGCCCAGGTGAACCGGCTTTTCCGGTTCAGTGGTCACGCCTTTGCGCTTCTTCTTTTCCGGGTAGTTGTAGCTGAAGAAGTAGCTGTGCGGGCCGACCTGCATGCGCAGGAACAACGCGTAGAGCACCAGCATGGCGCCGATGGTGAAGCCCGAATAGACCTTCCAGTTGCCCTCGGGGATGAACTCGGGGACCACCATGGACACGCCCATGGCAGTGAGAATCATGACGCTGTAGCTGCGCGCCGAATCGTCGTTGTAGGACTGCTCGCCGTGCTTGAGGCCACCCATCAGTGCGGCAAGGCCGAGGATGCCGTTGATGTCGAGCATTACCGCCGAATAGATAGTGTCGCGCACCAAAGTCGGTGACGGCTCGTTGCTCATCATGATGCCCAGTACCACCACTTCGACCAGTACCGCCGAGAGGGTGAGGATCATGGTGCCGTAGGGGTCGCCGAATTTTTCGGCAAGCAATTCGGCATGTCCCGCCACGCGCACCGAGGCGAAGATGATCGCCACGACCAGGGCGATGCCTGCGCCCAATGCCACGCCTTGGCCGTGGCTGAGCAGGTAGTGCTCGGCCGGAAAGGCGACGCATGCGGCGATCACCGCCAGAAGTAGAAATTTTTCCTGCTTGAGTAACGCGATCATGGCCTGCCTTCGCTGATTGCTGCGACCTGTGCCGCGGTAAGTAACTGGATGTAACAAGAATCAGCGGATCAGAGTGTGCGATCACGGCAAAGGTTCAGGGCCGGGCCTGTGCCTGGGCCACCAGCCAGTCATGGATGGCGCGTCGGGTGGGGGTATTGAGGGCGCCTTCGCGGTACGCCAGCACGTATTTCTTGCGCGCCTGGATGGGCCACCCGAACGGCACGATCAGCGAGCCTTGTTCCAGTTCGTCGGTGATCAGTGCCCGGCGCGCGATGGCCACGCCCATGCCCATGCGCGCGGCGTCGATGGTCAGGTGGTTGCGATTGAAGGTGTGCCCACGGCGCACGTCGATGCCTTCGGCGCCGATGGCCGAGAGGTAGAACTCCCACTCCGCGTATTCATAGCTGCCACGCCAGGCGGTGATGTCGTGCAGCAACGGGAAGTGAACCAGTTGGCCTGGGCTGTCCAAAGGCGGCCGACCTTCGAGCAGCAGTGGCGAGCAGACCGGGAACAACTCTTCCTCCAGCAAGGGCGTGGTGACCAGGCCGGGGTAGCTGCCATCGTTGAGGTCGATGGCCAGATCGAAGTCATCGTCGCGCAGGGAGCCGCTGCTGTCTTCGGCGATCACGCGCAACTGCAGCTCGGGAAATGCCCGTTCCAGGCTGGGTAGCCGTGGCATCAGCCACTTGCTCAAAAAGGAGGGAATGCTGCGCAGCTTGAACACCCCGCCGATCGCTCCGGAATGCAACAGCCGCAATTCTTCGTCGATGCGGCTGTGCACTTCGTTGGCAACCACGGCAAGCCGCTGGCCCTGTGCAGTCAGTTGCAGACCGCGACCCACGCGGTGGAACAGTGGAAAGCCGAGCCGATCTTCCAATTGCTTCATCTGCTGGCTGATGGCACCGGGGGTGACATGCAGTTCATCGGCGCAGCGGGTGAAGGACAAATGCCGCGCGGCGCAGGCGAACACTTGCAGCCAGGCGTGCATTTGGGCATTGAGGATTTTGCTCATCGGTGAGCCCCGCTAAACAATGACTTAGTAAGTATCGTTTGTCTGAAATGTCTGTCAGCTCAAAGATAAGGCACGAGTGTATAGAGAGAGAATGGGGCAGACATGGCTATCAGCGTATTCGACATGTTCAAGATCGGCATCGGGCCCTCCAGTTCCCATACGGTGGGTCCGATGCGCGCCGCTGCCCTGTTTGCCAAACACCTGACCGGACGCGGCATGGCGCCGCTGGTGGAGCGTATCGAAGTCCGCCTGTATGGCTCGCTATCGGCGACCGGCGTGGGCCATGGCAGCGACCGCGCCACCCTGATGGGCTTGATGGGTGAATGGCCGGACCGAGTCGACCCGCAAACCGTAGGGCCACGGGTGGACGAGGTGATCCAGCGGCAGTGCCTGCACCTGGGCGAGCACGCGATCCACTTCGACTGGCAACGCGACATGCTGCTGCTCGATGAGAGCCTGCCCTACCACCCCAATGGCATGACCTTGCTGGCGCATCTGCAGAACGGCGAGGTGCACGAGCAGACCTACTACTCGGTCGGCGGCGGTTTCGTGATCGATGCCGAGCAGGCTGCCAGCGGTGTGCTGGACAACGACACCACGGCCCTGCCCTACGATTTCTCGTCGGCGGCGCAGTTGTTGAGTTTGTGCAAACGCACCGGCCTGAGCATCTCGGCGCTGATGATGGAGAACGAAAAAGCCTGGCGCTCCGAAGAGCAGATCCGCGAACAGCTGGCGGTGATCTGGCAGGCGATGCAGGCCTGCGTGGACAAGGGGCTGACCGGGCAAGGCATTCTGCCCGGTGGGCTGAATGTGCGGCGCCGCGCCTATCGGTTGCACCAGAACCTGCAGGAGATCGGCAAGCCCAACGTCATCGGTTCGACCTTGAGTGCCATGGAGTGGGTGAACGTCTTCGCCCTGGCGGTGAACGAGGAGAATGCCGCCGGCGGGCGCATGGTGACTGCTCCTACCAATGGCGCGGCCGGTATCATTCCGGCGGTGCTGCACTACTACATGAAGTTCTGCCCTGAAGCGTCGGCCGACGACGTGGTGCGCTTCTTCCTGGCCGCCGCTGCGGTGGGCATTCTGTGCAAGAAGAACGCTTCGATTTCCGGTGCCGAGGTGGGCTGCCAGGGCGAGGTCGGTTCGGCCTGCGCGATGGCCGCCGCAGGCCTGGCCGAAGTGCTGGGAGCCACACCGGAGCAGGTCGAGAACGCGGCGGAAATCGGTCTGGAGCACAACCTCGGGCTGACTTGCGATCCGGTCGGCGGCCTGGTTCAGGTGCCATGCATCGAGCGCAATGCGATTGCCGCGGTCAAGGCGATCAACGCCGCGCAAATGGCGCTGCGCGGTGATGGCGAGCACTTCATCTCCCTGGATCACGCCATCCGCACCATGCGTGACACTGGCGCCGACATGCACGACAAGTACAAGGAAACCTCGCGCGGGGGTTTGGCGGTCAATCTGGTGGAATGTTGAGCTGCCTGTTGTGTAAAAGAGAATGTTTTTTGATCGCAACAGCCTGATATGGAATAGTACCCGCCGTTTTTGCGCGCCTGCCCAGCGCGCAGGTTTCACAGCGAAGGTATTTGTCCATGCGCAGTTCCCGCCTCATCTCCATGATCGCCATCGGTGCCCTGGCCCTGTGCGCCAGGCTGGCCGTCGCCGCACCCATCGATATCGATGACGGTCAGCACACCGTCCATCTGCCCCAGGCGCCACAACGTGTGGTGGTGCTGGAGTTTTCCTTTCTCGACAGCCTTGCGGCGGTGGGTGTCACGCCAGTGGGGGCTGCCGATGATGGCGATGCCAACCGCGTATTGCCACGAGTACGTCAGGCCATCGGCCAATGGACGTCGGTGGGCTTGCGCGCGCAGCCCAGCATCGAGCAGATCGCACGGCTCAAGCCCGACCTGATCATCGCCGACCTCAACCGTCACCAGGCGCTGTACAACGACCTGGCGAGCCTGGCACCGACCCTGCTGCTGCCATCGCGTGGGGAAGACTACGAAGGCAGCCTGAAGTCTGCCGAACTGATCGGCCAGGCGCTGGGCAAGCGCGAGGCGATGCAGGCGCGGATCGCCCAGAACCGTCGCAGCCTCGCCGACATCGCCGGGCAGGTGCCAGCCGGCACCAAAGTGCTGTTCGGTGTGGCTCGGGAAGACAGCTTTTCCGTGCACGGCCCCCATTCCTATGCGGGCAGCGTATTGGCGGCCATCGGTTTGCAGGTTCCGCCGGTGCGCAGTCATGCGGCACCGACCGAGTTCGTCAGCCTGGAGCAATTGCTGGCGCTGGACCCTGCCTGGCTGCTGGTCGGCCACTACCGGCATCCGAGCCTGGTCGACACCTGGAGCCAGCAGCCACTGTGGCAAGTGCTGGGCGCAGTACGCAATCACCAGGTCGCGGAAGTCGACGGTGACACCTGGGCACGCAACCGTGGGGTGATGGCGTCCGAGCAGATTGCCGAGGATGCATTGGCCATTCTCAAGGGCGGCAAAGCCGCCATGACGCCCTGAATGAGGCGTGGATGGGCGACGGCGCTGGGCGTGGTGACCGTCGCCGGGCTGTTCTGGATCTCTCTTTATGCCTGGTCGCCGTTCACGATCAGTCAGGTTGATGTGTTCAACGGTTTGTTCAGTCAAGGCCGCGAGGGCGGCAACATGGCCTATATCGTCGCCCAACTGCGGGTGCCGCGAGCACTGTGTGCGGCCTTGGTCGGTGCCTGCCTGGGGCTGGCGGGCGCATTGATGCAGGGCATTACCCGCAATCGCCTGGCGTCGCCGTCACTGTTCGGCGTCACGGCCGGTGCTGCGCTGGGGCTGGCGTTGTTCTCCACGGGGCTGGTGGCCCTGCCGTTTGCCGGTGGTGCGCTGCTGATGACGTGTCTGGGGGGCGCCTTGGCCTGGGTGATCGTCTTCAGCCTGGGCGGCGCCTGGTCGCCGACGGCTGCGCAAGGCCGACTGGTGCTGGCCGGCGTCACGGTGGCGGCACTGTGTGCGGCGCTGACGCGGTTGACCGTGATACTGGTCGAGACGCAGGCACAGAGCGTGCTCAACTGGCTGGCCGGATCACTGGCCAATGTGGGTGCCGCGCAACTGCAATTGCTATGGCCGTGCACCTTGGTGGGCGCCGTGTGGGCCATGTTCTGTGCGCCGCGTCTGAACCTGGTGAATCTGGGCGAGGATGCGGCGCGCTCGCTGGGGGTCGGCATCGCCAGCCTGCGCCTGCAGGTGTTCTTCGTCAGCCTGCTGCTGGTGGGTGCAAGCGTCTGTGCGGTTGGCCCGATCGGTTTCGTGGGGCTGATCGCGCCGAACATCGCTCGACAATACCTAGGCAACGACTATCGCTGGCTGATGCCGGCCAGCGCCCTGCTGGGAGCGGCGATCGTGCTGGCGGCCGACCTTGTCAGCCGCGCCGTGGCGTTCCCGGCGGAAACCCCGGCCGGGGTGGTGACCGCCCTGATCGGCGCACCGTTCTTCCTGTACCTTGCCAGGCGCACGCAATGACTCGGCCCTACCCTCGCCTGCTGATCCTGCTTGCGCTGGTGCTGGCGGCCCTGTGGCTGAGCCTGAGCGCCGGCACGTCCTGGCTGGCGCCGGGCACGGTATTCGATCGTCTGATGGCGCACGATGCGCTGGACTTCGAGGTATGGAACCACCGCCTTCCACGCGCACTGATCGCCATCCTCACCGGCAGCGCCCTGGGCCTGGCCGGTGCCCTGGTGCAGGGGGTGATCCGCAACCCGCTGGCCTCGCCGGAGATTCTGGGGGTGACCCAGGGTGCCGGGCTGGCCCTGACCATCGCCATCATCGCTTTTCCGCAGTTGCCCTTCACCTGGCTGCCTCTGGTTGCAGGGGTGGGCGGCGCTGGCGGCGCGCTGCTGCTGGCGCTGTACAACAGCGGCGTGAGCTTTTCCGGCGTGCGCTTTGCATTGTCCGGGGTGGCGATCGCCGTCACTTTGTCCAGCGTCACTGAGTTTCTGATCCTGTCCCACCCGCTGGACATCAACACCGCCTTGCTCGCCCTGACCGGCAGCCTGTGGAGTCGCAATTGGCATCACGTCGAGCTGGCGCTGCCGTTTCTGCTGCTGATTCCGTTGGCACTGGGCCTGGCAAAACCGCTGAACCTGATCGGCCTGGGCGACGAAGCGGCGCACAGCCTGGGCACGGCGCTTGCGCGCACGCGCTGGCTGGCGATGGGCATGGCGGTGCTGTTGAGCAGCCTGGGCGTGGGTATCATCGGGCCGGTGGGTTTTCTAGGGCTGGTGGCTCCGCACATGGCACGGCGACTGGTGGGTGGGCATCATCAGCACCTGCTGCCGGCTGCCATGCTGGTCGGCGCACTGCTGCTGGTGCTGGCCGACACTTTGGGACGCACGCTGATCGCGCCCAGCGAGATCCCGGCGGGCATCTTGACCGCGGTGATCGGCGCTCCCTACTTTCTCTGGCTGCTGGCACGCTTCAAGGGCTGACATCATGAGCATCATCAAGGCCGACGGCGTCGACATCGGCTACGGCGCCAAGCCTATCGTTCGCAACCTCTCGTTCACCCCGCCCGCCGGGCAGGTCACTGCGCTGATCGGCCCCAACGGCTGCGGCAAATCGACCTTGCTCAAGGCGCTGGCACGCATCATCACGCCGCAGTCGGGCACCGTGAGCCTGGACGGCCAGGCGTACGCGCAACTTTCGTCGCGGACGCTGGCGCGACAGGTCGCGTTTCTGCCGCAGGTGCTGCCCATCCCCGAAGGGGTCAGCGTGGCCCAATTGGTGGCTTATGGACGCAGCCCGCACAACAGCTTCTGGGGGCGCCTGAGCGGGGCGGACCGTGGCGCCGTGGATCAGGCCCTGCAGCGCATGGGCCTGGAAGCGCTCGCCGATACTGCCCTGGCGGACCTCTCCGGTGGCCAGCGGCAACGGGCCTGGCTGGCCATGGTGCTGGCGCAGAATACCCCGGTGGTGCTGCTCGACGAGCCCACGACCTATCTGGACATCAGCCATCAAGTCGAGCTGCTCGATCTGATGCGCGAGCTGGCGGCCGAAGGCAAGACCGTGGTCACCGTGCTGCACGACATCAACCAGGCGTGCCGCTACGCCGATCATCTGGCGGTGATGCATCAAGGTCGCCTGGTGGCTGATGGCACGCCTGCGCAGGTCGTCGATGCCGAGTTGATGCAGCGGGTGTTCGAGGTGCAGGTGCAGGTCATCCGCGAACCGGTGGCAGGCACGCCGATGTGTGTGGTGGAAAAGAGCACCCGCACGCCAACCTGAACCGACCCGGCCTGGCCGAGCGTCGGCGCGAAGGTGTCGTCCGGCCCTGCGCGGCTGCGGGTGGGGGGCAATACCTGTAGAATCGTCCAGGATTGCACCTGATGAGAGAATGAAGACACCATGTACGACTGGCTCAATGCCTTGCCCAAGGCCGAACTGCACATGCACCTGGAAGGCTCGCTGGAACCCGAGCTGCTGTTCGCCCTGGCCGAGCGCAACAAGATCGCATTGCCCTGGAATGATGTAGAGGCGCTGCGCGGAGCCTATGCGTTCAACAACCTGCAGGAGTTTCTCGACCTGTATTACCGCGGTGCCGATGTGCTGCGCACCGAGCAGGATTTTTACGACCTGACCTGGGCCTACCTGCTGCGTTGCCAGGCCCAGAACGTCGTGCACACCGAACCGTTCTTCGACCCGCAGACCCATACCGACCGTGGCATTGCCTTCGAGACCGTGCTGGGCGGCATCACCGCTGCACTCAATGATGGCCGCACCCGGCTGGGTGTCGACAGCGGTCTGATCCTGAGCTTCCTGCGCCACCTGAGCGAAGACGAAGCACAGAAGACCCTGGACCAGGCACTGCCCTTCCGCGATGCCTTCGTGGCCGTGGGTCTGGACAGCTCCGAGATGGGCCATCCGCCGAGCAAGTTCCAGCGTGTGTTCGACCGTGCCCGCGACGAGGGCTTCCTGACCGTGGCCCACGCGGGCGAGGAAGGTCCACCGGAGTACATCTGGGAAGCCCTGGACCTGCTCAAGATCCAGCGCATCGACCACGGCGTGCGGGCCATCGAGGATGAGCGGCTGATGCAGCGCATCATCGACGAGCAGATCCCGCTGACCGTGTGCCCGCTTTCCAACACCAAACTGTGCGTGTTCGATCACATGGGCCAGCACAACATTCTCGACATGCTCGAGCGTGGCGTGAAGGTCACGGTGAATTCCGATGACCCGGCCTACTTCGGTGGCTACGTCACCGAGAACTACCATGCGTTGCACACCCATCTGGGCATGACCGAGGATCAGGCCCGGCGCCTGGCGCAGAACAGCATGGATGCACGCCTGATCAAGCAGTGAGGCTGGTGGCGTCGAAACGACGCCCATTGTCATCGGTGAAATGCGCTGTCAGGTGCCCAGGCGGCCGATCTCGATCATGCCCAGCCGCGTCACCTGCAATGAGCGGCTGTCTTCATTGAGCTTGAGCCAACCCGACTGCAGAAACAGGGTCAGCAACCCTGCACCCAGCGCGCCACCGAGGTGCGGGCGCTGGGTGCTCCAGTCGCAGCAGCTGTTCAGCGGCTGGCGCTCGCGGTTGACCAGTGCCTGGGTGTAGATGCCTCGACTGGCTAGGCGGCTGCTGCCGAGCGCGGTGACTTCCAGACGTTGCTCATAGTGTTCGAGCCAGCCGTTTTCGACCATGCGCTGGAACAGGTCGGCCGCCAGCACGCCCCCCAGATGATCGCCACACAGACGTACTTGATGCAGCGCCCTGGGCGAGCATGGCTTAGGTACGCTGATCGGCGCCGCCGTTCCTGTCTTGGCCTGCACCAGCGATACGCTGGCCAGCGCTTCCACGGCGGCCCCCACTTCTGGCTTGGCCAGGCGGAAGAAGCGCTTGCGCCCGCGGGCTTCGAACGTCAGCAGACCGCCGGCCGACAGCCGCGCCAGATGCGCGCCGGCCGAAGATGCCGACACACCTGCCAGCGATGCCAGCTCATCGGCGCCCCGCGTGGTACCGTCGATGAGGGCCCAGAGCATCGCGCTACGTTTGGGGTCGGCCAGCAATGTGGCGATCCTGCTGATGCAAGGTGTTGGTGGCATGTATTCACTCCCTGTGGAAACGTTCGTCAATCTGGCAATGGTTGCCGGGGTGATTATATGCACCCTTCCGTTGTACGGAATTGGGTGAAATCGTCGAGGCTGACCCTTGAATGCGAGGGATATGCAATACCCCGTACTTGTATTTACCGTGGTTACCGGCGGCAATTTCCAAGACATTTGCTCAAGTGCCCGCAACGTATCGCTCGTTTGCCGAAACGGCGATCGAAGACAGGGCTTAGGGCAGGCAAGACCCCACACCCCACACGGACTTTTCCCGCAATGTCCGTCCTTGCAGACCTACATGATTGTCTTGAGTGGAGTGCCCCACCGTCAGTCCGACGGGCAGCCGGGCCATGCTCGCATGCTCCGAATGAGGATTACACTGGGCCCTCATCTCGAACCCGAGGACATCACAATGAACGTTCTTCTTTCTGAGTTGAAGCAGCCACGTGGCACCCGCTGGCAAGTGAGCATGGACCAGCACGTGGTGTCTTTTCGCAGCGAAGCCGAGGCACGAGCGTTCATCGCCACGCTCGAAGCTCGCCTGCAGGCGCCCCACGGCCTGCCGCAGGTGCGGCAGGCCAGTACCGGCTAGGCGGCTGTCTGCTGGTCGCGGCGCTGCTGGCAGCGGCGAGTCAGTAACGCCGCGCAAACGGCAAGCAGGCCGCAGCCGGCGATCACCCAGGCCATGGGCATGGCGGTGCCGTCGTGCAGTACGCCCACCAAAGAAGCAGTGGCGGCAGCAAGGCTGAACTGCAGGCAGCCCAACAGGGCCGATGCGCTGCCGGCGCGTGAACCCTGGCCGCTCATGGCGCAGGCGGAGGCATTAGGGATGATCCCGCCCAGGCTCGCCAGACAGACGAACAGCGGAATCAACAGCGGCCATAGTGCCGCTGGCTTCAGCGCGCTGAGGGCGAGGAGCACGGCGCCTGCCGCCATGTAGATCCACACGGTGCGTGACAGCAGCCACGCCGGGCCGCGACGAGAGAGCAGACGGGCGTTGACCTGCGCCATCAGGATGAAGCCGGCTGCGTTGCTGCCAAACAGCCAGCCGTAGTGTTCGGCCGGTACGCCGTAGAGCTTGATGAACACGAAGGGTGAACCGGCGATGTAGGCGAACATGCCGGCCATGGCGATCCCGCCGGTCAGCGCATGGCCCATGAACACCGGATCCATGAGCAATCCACCGTACAGCTTCGGCGCGCCGCTGAGCGGGCGTCTCGGCCTGTCCGCCGGCATGCTTTCGGGCAGGCCGAGGGCGACGGCCAGGGTGCAGGCGGCGCTGAACAGGGTGAGCACGATGAAGATCCACTGCCAGCCCCAACCGTTCACCAGAACACCCCCGAGCAGAGGTGCCAGGATGGGCGCCAGACCCATGACCAGCATCAGTTGCGAGAAGACCTTGGCCGATCCGACCGCATCGCATTTGTCGCTGACGATGGCACGGGCCAGCACCATGCCTGCGCAACCACCCAGAGCCTGGACGAATCGGGCGGCGATCAGCCACTCCAGAGTGGGTGCGAAAGCGCATGCCAGCGAGGCCAGGGTGAACAGCGAGACGCCCACGAGCAACGGGACCCGGCGACCGAAGCGGTCGGCCACGGGGCCGTAGATTAGTTGGCCGATCGACAGCCCCAGGAAGTAGGCCGCCAGGGTGGTCTGGATGTGTTTTTCGTCGGTGGCGAAGGCCAGCGCCATGGCAGGGAAGCCAGGCAGGTAGAAGTCGATCGCCAGGGGCCCGAACGCGCTGAGCGCCCCCAGGATCAGGATGGTTTTGAAGTTCATCGGGTATTCTTTATGTCCAGGCAATACAGGCGACCTAGTCTAACCGGGTTGCGCGGGGATCGGGGTGAAGGTTCCGTCTGGGAGATTGCCCATGGGTGACAGCGGTTGGGGTGGGTCAGGGGGACCGCGGTGCGGGCGGACGCGGCTTGCACCGCTGCTACAGGGGACGGTTTCGCCCGTAGTTGCGGTGCGTGCGGTGGGTTATGCGGAGGTTGCGCTGTAGCCTTCTTCGGCGATCAGTTGGATGATTCTATCGGGCGGCAGCTGGGTGTTGGTTTCGACCTTGCCCGCTGCCAGGTCTATCTGAACCTCGGCACCCGGGTCTTGGGCGGTGATCGCTTGGGTTACGGCGCGTACGCAATGGCCGCAAGTCATGCCTTGCACGTTGAACTGTTGCATGGGTGGTACCTCGCTGAACGGGATTGCAGTCATTCTCAACCTTGCCATCGGGGCAAGGTCAAGTTTCGGCCGGTCCGGCCGGGCTGGAATTCCTCAGATCACTCGTCCAAGCTGGACGCTGACCCTACTGGCAGGAGAGATTCGATGCGCCCGATGATTCCATGGCTGTTCGGGATGTGTGCCCTGGCGGCACAAAGCTGTTGGGCCGGTGCGGGTACCGGGCAGCCGTACGGCATTCTGATCGTTTCCCGGGAGCGACTGGAAGTCGCCACGTCCTGCGAGATCGGGGTCTACCTGCAGGATCAACTGGTCGGCCGACTGTTTCAAGAACAGGCCACCTCCTTCAACCTGCCGCCCGGCCCTGTGTCGGTGGGTCTGCGTCAGTTGCCTGGACAGATGCCCGGGTGCGCGCCGGGCATGACCGAATACAAACCGGTGATTGTGACCCTGCAGGCCGGACAGATCCAGAAATTCCGCATTGCAGCAGGCAGTGCCGGCCTGTACCTCAAGCCCGAGCCGCTGGAGTATTGACCTTGTCCAGTGGGCAAGGTTGATACTGGCGCAAACGCTACCGAGGGCATTCCAATCATGAACATTGGCCAGGCCGCCCGTGAAAGCGGCCTCAGCGCAAAAATGATCCGCTATTACGAGTCTATCGGGCTGCTCGCGCCAGCACTGCGCAGCGACAGCGGATACCGCCTGTATCAGGCCGCAGACCTGCACACGCTCGGCTTCATCAAGCGCTCGCGCGACCTTGGATTTTCACTGGAAGAAGTGGCCCGGCTGCTGACGCTGTGGCAGGACCGGGAGCGCGCCAGCGCCGATGTGAAGCAATTGGCACGCAAGCACATCGACGAGCTGGACCGTCGCATCAGTGAGCTGAGCCAGCTGCGCGATACGCTAGTCCATCTGGTAGACCATTGCCACGGCGACGACCGCCCAGAGTGCCCGATCCTTCAGGAGCTGGCATCCGGGGGCTGTTGCAACTGACACGGGAGAAGGCGCCCGTAGCCTATGGCCGTGTGCCTACTGCAACCAGGGCGGTGGCGGCTCTTCCGTAGTCTTGGTCGGCTGCTCGTCGGCTTCGCGCGCGGCACGTCGACGAATGTCGTCCAGGCGCGCGGCCTCGATTTCCCGCATCACGCCGCCGACATCGGCCTCCACTTCCTCTTCGACGAACTCGCCCGTCAGCACGCTGGCCGGGTGCAGTTTGCCTTCCTCGTACAACGCCCACATTTCCTTGGCGTAGCGGGTCTGGCGCAGCTCGGGAGCGAACCGGCCGAAATAGCTGGCCATGTTCCCGACATCACGTTCCAACATGCTGAAGGCGTGGTTGTTGCCTGCAGCATCTACGGCCTGAGGCAGATCGATGATCACCGGGCCGTCGGGCGTGAGCAGCACGTTGAACTCGGAAAGGTCACCGTGCACCAGACCCGTGCAGAGCATCAGCACGATCTGGTGGATGAGGAACGCGTGGTATTCGCGCGCCTGATCGGGTTCCAGCTCGACGTCATTGAGACGCGGCGCCGCATCGCCGTACTCGTCGCAGATCATCTCCATGAGCAGCACGCCCTCGAGAAAATCGTACGGCTTGGGCACACGTACACCGGCGCTGGCCAACTTGAACAGCGCCGCGACTTCGGCGTTCTGCCAGGCGTCCTCGGTTTCCTTGCGGCCGAACTTGGAGCCCTTGGCCATCGCCCGAGCCTGTCGGCTGTTGCGCACCTTGCGGCCTTCCTGGTATTCGGCCGCCTGGCGGAAGCTTCGTTTGTTCGCCTCCTTGTAGACCTTGGCGCAGCGCAATTCCTTGCCGCAGCGCACCACATAGACAGCTGCTTCTTTACCGCTCATGAGCGGTCGCAGCACCTCGTCCACCAGACCGTCCTCGATCAGCGGTTCAATGCGTTTTGGAGTCTTCATCAGCTTTTATTCTGGGTCCTTCGTAGCCAAACACGCGAATTCTGACGGCATCCTCTCACAGCGAGCGCGGCTTGCCGACCCGAGCCTGTAAAAGGATGCAAACTACTCGCCAAGCGGTGGCCGATCATAGCGCTTTCCCGGCGCAGCGACAGCGGCGCCTGGGCATCAAAGCTCGCCCGGGGTGAAACCGAACAACCCCTTGAAAGCGGCGATGAAGGCCGAGGTGGACTCATAGCCGTGGTTCAGCGCCGCCGTTGTGACGCTGTCACCCTGCTCCAAGGCCTGCAGCGACGACAGCAGCCGCATGCGCTGGCGCCAGGCGCGAAAGCTCAGGCCGGTTTCGCGCTGGAACAGGCGCATCAGGGTTTTTTCCGAGGTGCCGAGGCGGCTTGCCCACTGGCTCAGCGTGGTGGCCTGATCGGGCGTCGCGATCAGCTGATTGCACAAGGCCAACAGCCGATGCTCCCTGGGCAGGGGCAAGGAGAACGCCACTTCAGGCAACACTGCAAGCTGGTCCAGCAACACCTGCACCAGACGCGCCTGCGCGGTGTCCCCTGCCGGGTACTCATGGGGCAACTCGCAGAAGCCCTTGATCAACTCACGTGCCAGCGGCGTGACTTCGAGCACCTTGCAGTGCTCGGTGAGCCAGGGAGACTCGTCGCGGCGCACGTACAGACTGCGCATCTCGGCGCGCATCGAGGTGACGACCTTGTGCTCGACACCGGCTGGAATCCAGATGCCCCACTGTGGCGGCGCGAAGAAATTGCCTTCGTCGGTATGGACGCCGAGCACGCCGCTGATGGCGTAGGAAAACTGCGCCCAGTCGTGCCGATGGGCTGGAGTCCACGAACCTGCGCCCAGACTTTCGGCACGGGCGTACAACGGGCGTGGCAGGCTGACCAGATCGGGAATGGAGCGGGGTGGCGGAGCGTGTCCGTTTATCGGCATTGGTTGGCTCTCTATCGCGAGACGGTAACAGAGTGCCTGAGTTAGCCTGTCGGTCTCAATGTTCATCGACGCACAGGCGATTCTTTCATGCACATTTTCAAACACCTCAAGCGCGTGGTAACCGACTGGTTCCTCTGCGGCATGGTGCTGGCCGTTCTGCTGGCTTGGCTGTTTCCCCGCTTCGGCGCCACCGGCGGCGCGATGCATGCCGGCCTGGTGACCAATATCGGCGTGTTCGTGGTGTTCTTTCTGCACGGCATGAACCTGTCCAGCGAGCAGATCCGCCACGGCTTGAAGAACTGGCGGCTGCACCTGATGGTGCAGGCCTTCACCTTCGTGGTGTTCCCACTGCTGTGGCTGGCCTGCGACAAGACCCTGGGTGCGTTCATTCCCGGCACCTTGATGGTGGGCTTCCTGTACCTGGCCGCTTTGCCGTCGACCATTTCCTCGTCGGTGGCCCTGACCGGCAGTGCGGGCGGCAACGTGCCGGCGGCGATTCTCAACGCCAGCCTGTCGAGCGTGCTGGGCATCTTCATCACGCCGTTCCTCTGCGCTTTGGTGGTCGGCGGGGGCTCGGGCGGCATCGACCTGGGGGAAACTCTGCTGGACCTGTGCGCCATGCTGCTGTTGCCGCTGGTGCTGGGCCAATTGTTGCGCCCCCTGTTCGGCAAGTTCTTCGGGAAGCACAAGCGCTACACCAACCTGATCGACAAGGCGGTGATCCTGCTGCTGGTGTATGCCGCCTTCTGCAACTCGATGATGTCGGGGCTGTGGGAACAGCAAGGCGCGTCGGTCCTGGCCATCGCGGTGGGCGGCAGTGCGCTGCTGCTGGCGCTGATCCTGCTGCTGACCACGCGCACGGCCAAATGGCTGGGCTTCAACCACGCCGACAAGGTCGCTGCGGTGTTCTGCGCCAGCAAGAAATCGCTGGCGGCCGGTGCGCCGATGGCTGCGTTGATCTTCGGCAGCAACCCGGGCCTGGGCCTGATCCTGCTGCCGATCATGATCTACCACCCGCTGCAGTTGATCGTGTGTTCGATCATGGCGGAAAACTATGCCAATCAGCTGCGCCTGGAAGCGGCCGTGGCACCCGTGGGAGACCCTGTCATCGCTCGATGATTGCGGTGACGCCCTGCCCGCCGGCGGCGCAGATGGAAATCAGCCCGCGGCCGCCGCCGGCCTTGTCCAGCAGCTTGCTCAGGTTGCCGAGGATGCGGCCACCGGTGGCGGCAAACGGATGCCCTGCCGCCAGGGAGCTGCCCTTGACGTTGAGGCGAGTACGATCGATCGCTCCCAACGGCGCCTCCAGGCCCAGGCGTGTGCGGCAGTAGTCCGCGTCCTCCCAGGCCTTGAGCGTGCAGAGCACCTGCGCGGCAAAGGCTTCATGGATTTCGTAGTAGTCGAAATCCTGCAGGCTCAGGCCGTTGCGGGCGAGCAAGCGCGGCACGGCGTAGACCGGCGCCATCAATAGGCCTTCCTGGCCGCCGACGAAGTCGACCGCTGCGGCCTCGCCGTCACGCCAATACGCCAGCACCGGCAGTCCGCGTTCCCGTGCCCAGGCTTCACTGGCCAGCAGCACCACCGAGGCGCCGTCCGTCAACGGCGTGGAGTTGCCTGCCGTCAGCGTGCCCTGAGGATTCTTCTCGAACACCGGCTTGAGCGCTGCCAGTTTTTCCAGGGTCAGGTCGGGACGCAGATTATGGTCGCGAACCAGGCCACCGAACGGGGTGCTGAGATCGTCCTGCCATCCCTCGGCATAGGCCGCCGCGAGGTTGTGATGGCTGCGCAGGGCCAGTTCATCCTGCTCCTGGCGGGGAATGTTCCAATGTTGCGCCATCAGCTCGCAGTGTTGCCCCATCGACAGCCCGGTTCTCGGCTCGCCGTTGCGCGGCAGTTCGGGTTTCAAATGCCGAGGTCGCAGTTGCAGCAACGCCTTGGCGCGCTCGCCGAGGAATTTGGCGCGGTGGGTCTGCAACAGAATCTGACGCAGCCCTTCATCGACAGCGATCGGGGCGTCGGAAGCACTGTCGACGCCACCGGCGATGCCGCATTCGATCTGGCCCAGGGCGATCTTGTTGGCCACCAGCAGCGCAGCCTCAAGGCCTGTGCCACAGGCCTGCTGCACATCGTAGGCCGGAGTCTGCGCAGACAGCCGCGAGCCCAGCACGCATTCACGGGTCAGATTGAAATCCCGGGAGTGCTTGAGCACGGCGCCTGCCGCGACTTCGCCCAGCCGCAGGCCATGCAGTGCATAGCGCTCGATCAGGCCTTCGAGCGCAGCCGTGAGCATTGCCTGATTGCCGATCCGCGCGTAGGGCCCGTTGGCTCGCGCGAAAGGAATGCGGTTGCTGCCGATGATGGCAACCCGGCGCACCGGATTCGTGTCAAGGTTCATGGCGGACATCCTGGGTTGGAAGAATCGTGCTGCAAAGGGCCCAGGCGAACGACGCGGGCCTTGCCGTGGTCCACACTTTGAACCCTTTGACCCGGAGCCTGTTCCATGTCCGATCGATATATCGACTTCGTCAACTCCGACCTTGGTCGCCGCTTGGTAAGTGCCGTCGGCCTGCCAGCGCCGGCACGCCTGGAGCGCTGGCAAGGTGGACGCATGCGACCGGTGGAAGGCGCCCTGCTGCTGGGCGGCGGCGCGCTGGCCGACAAGGTTGCCGGCTTCGCCCAGCGCCTCACCGATACGGCCTTCGGTGCCACCGGCCTGCCGGACTGGACCGCAGGGTTGGGTCCTCGCATCAAGGCGGTGGTGTTCGATGCCAGTGGAATCGTCGACAGCATTCAGCTGGCGCGCTTGCGCGAGTTCTTCCAGCCAGTGATCAAGAGCCTGGATCACAACGCGCATATCGTCATCCTGGGGCGCGAGCCTCGCGATCTGGATGACCCCGAAGCGCACATTGCCCAGCGCGCCGTGGAAGGTTTCAGCCGATCGCTGGCCAAGGAACTGCGCAACGGCGGCACCTTGCAGTTGCTCCACGTGGCTCCCGAAGCGGACGAACAACTGGAAGGCGCCCTGCGCTTCTTTCTCTCGCCAAAAAGTGCGTTCGTGTCGGGCCAGGTGCTGTCGTTGCGGGCGAGCACGCGTCAGGTCAGCGACTGGACCCGACCGTTGGCAGGCCGCAAAGCCTTGGTCACAGGCGCTGCGCGCGGCATCGGTGCTTCGATCGCCGAAACCCTGGCCCGCGACGGCGCCGACGTGGTCCTGCTCGACGTGCCCCAGGCGCGTGCCGATCTGGAAGCGCTGGCGGCGCGACTGGGAGGCCGTACGATCGATCTGGACATCTGCGCCAGTGACGCGGCCGAGCGGCTGATCGAGGCGCTGCCGGAAGGGATCGATATCGTCGTGCATAACGCGGGTATCACGCGCGACAAGACCTTGGTCAACATGACGCCCGAGTACTGGGACTCGGTGCTCGCCGTCAATCTGCTTGCGCCGCAACGCCTGACCCAGGCGCTGTTCGATCGCGGCACGTTGCGTGACGACGGTCGAGTGATACTGCTCTCTTCGACTTCGGGCATTGCCGGCAACCGCGGGCAAAGCAACTACGCGGTAAGCAAGGCCGGACTGATCGGCCTGGCCGAGGCATTCGCGCCCAAGCTGGCCACCCGAGGTGCGACCATCAATGCCGTGGCGCCCGGCTTCATCGAAACCGGCATGACCGCACAGATGCCCTTCGCCCTGCGCGAGGCGGGTCGACGCATGAGCTCGCTGGGCCAGGGCGGACAGCCGCAGGACGTCGCCGAAGCCGTCGCCTGGCTGGCGCAGCCAGGCAGTGGTGCCGTGAATGGGCAAGTGCTGCGCGTATGCGGCCAAAGCATCCTGGGGGCCTGACATGGCGATCCATTGGCAGACCTTGCCACGCAACGCTGACCTGCCCCGCGCCTATCTGAAAGCTGCGCTCAATCGCAAGATCACCGGCGAGCGCCTGCCCGATCTGGGCCTGCGCTGCAATCTATCGGCCGACCCAAGGCATCTGGCGGCCTATCGCGAGCTGTGCGGGTTCGGCGAAGGCGGCATGCTCCCCGCCACTTACCCGCATGTCCTGGCGTTCGCCCTGCAGATGCGCCTGCTGACCGACAAGCGTTTTCCGTTTCCAGTGCTGGGTCTGGTGCATCTGCGCAATCGCATCCAGGTGTTGCGCCCACTGGGCGGCGTCGCCGGCGTGCGGGTCAGCGTACACGCGCAGAATCTGCAGGCCCACGAGAAAGGCGTGACATTCGATCTGGTGACCCAGGTCGATGACCCCCTGGGCCCGCTCTGGCAGGAACACAGCACGATGCTATGTCGCCAGGCAAAGATCGACGGTTTGCCAAACCCTGTGCAGACGGATGCCCAGGAGCCCCAATCCGCATTGGTCGCGGTGCATCGCTGGTACGCCGCCGCCGACACCGGGCGGCGCTATGCGCGGGTCTCGGGGGACTACAACCCGATTCACCTAAGTGCGCTGAGCGCACGCCTGTTCGGCTTTCCCACCGCCATCGCCCATGGCATGTGGAGCCTGGCGCAGAGCGTGGCCGCGCTGCGTGAGCGCTTGCCGCAGAGCAACTACCAACTGGAGTTGGCGTTTCACAAGCCGGTACGCCTGCCCAGCGAGCTTATTCTCAGTGCCAGCGCGGCGGGCCCGAGTGGAGAGCTGGCGTTGCACGGTCGCGACGATCTGTTGCACATGAGCGGAACCTGGGGCCCGGCGACCCTGTAGCTATTGCGTTCGGCAAAGTTCGGCTTGAAGCTATGCGCCTTCAGGAGCTTTGCAATGAACCTAGACGCACTTACCCAACGCCTGCACCAGATTCGCGAAAACAACGATTGGCGGCGTTTTCACAGCCCGAAAAACCTGGCCATGGCGGCCAGCGTCGAGATGTCCGAACTGCTGGAGATCTTCCAGTGGCTGACCGAAGACCAGTCGCGACACCTGTCGGCCGAGCAACTTGAACACGCAGGCCAGGAAGTCGGCGATGTGGTGCTGTACCTGTTGCTGTTGTGCAGCGAACTGGGTCTGGACATGGATCAGGTGGTGCGCGCCAAGCTGGCCGACAGCGAGCGGCGGTTCGCGCGATGAACGATCGCCATTTCGATCAACTGGCGACCCGTTTCGCCGAAAAGATCTATGGCGGTGCCAAGGGTGCGATCCGACTCGCCGTACTTCAGGCCGACCTGCGCGAGGCCTTGCCGCAGCGTCCTCTGCGGGTGCTGGATGTCGGCGGTGGCCTGGGACACATGGCGTTGTGGCTGGCCGAGCAAGGTCACCAGGTCACCCTGAGCGAACCGGCCGAACCGATGCTCGATGGCGCCCGCGAGCGTTTCGCCGCCGCAGGCCAGGACGCCACCTTCATCCAGGCGTCCTGGCAGCAGTTGCCCGAACTGGGGCTGCCTGCCTTCGACCTGGTGATCTGTCATGCGGTGCTGGAGTGGCTGGCCGAACCGCACGCCATTCTGCCGGTGCTGCATTCGCTGACCGCCGCCCATGGCTGGCTGTCGCTGGCGTTCTACAATCGCGACGCGCTGGTCTACCGCAACCTGCTCAAAGGCCACTTCCGCAAGCTGCACAGCAACGAGCTGGCGGGCGAGAAGCAGAGCCTGACGCCCCAGCAGCCGCTGGACCCGCGCGAACTGGCTGCGCAACTTGGAGGCGCGTGGCATGTCGAATCCATGAGTGGTGTGCGCGTGTTTCACGACTACATGCCCATCGACTTCCAGAAGCGCGCCGACCTGGAACAACTGGTGGAAATGGAGCTTGCCCATCGGCGGCATCCGGCGTTTGCCGGCCTGGGCCGTTACCTGCACTGGATCTGCCGCCCCGCTTGATCGGTATTTCGGAGACTGCCATGCGTCGCCTGTCACTTTGCGCTGTTTGCCTGGCCCTGGCGGCCTGCCAGAGCCCCAATCCCTATGTGGCCAGTTCCAGACCGTTGCCGCCGGCACCGGCGCAGGCCGCGCAGACCTTCGACGCCAGCGCCTATCCCGCGCCTGCGCGCGACTATGCCCAGTACCGCAACTGGGCCTGGGTCAATGGGCAGTTGCCGGCCGGGACCAGCTGGGCAGATTCGGCGCAGATCGCCGAGGCTGTGAGCAATGCGCTCGACCAGCGCGGCCTGCGCCCGCAACGCAGTGGCGGCACTGCCGATCTGCGGGTCGGCACCAGCCTGCGCATGGAGACGCGCCTGCAACAGACCCGTGACGACGTTGGCTACGGCGCCGGGTATGGGCGTGGTTACGGGCCGTACGATCGCTATGATCGCTTCGGCGGTTACGGCAGTTATCCGGTGGTACGCACCTACCAGATCCAGGTCATGGTGGTGCGCATCGACCTGTTCGACGGCAAGAGCGGCCAGCCTGTCTGGAGCGCGAGTGCTGAAACCAGCAGCCAGGGCAGCCTGAGCGATCGTAACGAGGCGTTACGCAACGCGGTACAAAAGGCGCTCACGGCTTATCCTCCTTCCTGATCCACAGGAGATTTCATCATGTTGCGTCGTCTTGCCGTTCTACCCTTGGCGTTGTTGCTGGCCGCGTGCCAAACGCCTCGGGTCAATCATGATTTCGATGCCAGCCGCGACTTTGCGGCCTACCGCAGCTGGGCCTGGAAAGAACCGGCCGTGCAATACCGGCCGGACGATCCGCGGGTGCGCAGCGACCTGACCGAGCAGCGCATTCGCCAAGCCGTCAGCAGTCAGCTCGACCAGCGAGGTCTGCGGCCGGCCGCCGCCGGTGGCCGTGCCGACGTGACCGTGCAGGCGTACCTGATTGTCGATAACCGTCAGCAGCAGGTCACCACCAACTATGGAGGTGGCTGGGGCGGTGGCTACTGGGGGCCGTACTGGGCCACGCCAGCGATGAATGAAACCCGCAGCATCGATTACAAGGTCGCGACCTTGCAGTTGGACATGCTCGATGGACGCGACGGCAAGCTGGTCTGGCGCGGGAGCACCGAGCAACTGGTCAACGACAGTGCCGTGTCGCCGAGTGAACGCAACAGTGTCATCCAGAAAGCGGTGAGCGACATCCTCTCCACCTACCCGCCCCGCTGAGCGACTCAGCCTGCCAGAGAAAAAAAGTCCTGCAGTCACCCCTTCGTCGTGCGCGAGGCGTCTAATCTGAAAGCAGAAGGCCTGTTTCAGAAGTGATCCACTGTCGTACTCAAGCGGGTGCTGCCATGCCAAGTCTCGTTCTTCTCCTCTGGTTTACCCTGTGCGCCGAGCAGGATATTCGGCACAGGCGCATCGCCGATACGTTGACCGTCGGCGCGGGGGTGCTGGCGCTGGCGTGCCTGTTTTCCACCGGGCACACCTGGATCGGATCGAGCATGGTGGAAGCGGCAGCGGCGCTGGTGCTGAGCATGGCGTTGACGTTGCCCGGCTACCTCAACGGTCGGCTGAGCTGTGGTGAGGTCAAGCTGCTCTGGGCCCTGGCTCTGGCTTCGGACAGCAGCCATCTGGTCGGAACCCTCATCGGCGGCATCGTGGCCCTGGTGCTGTGGGTGTTCGTCACGCCGCTGATCTGGCAGCGCCTGAGCATTCGCTACCGGCGCAAGGCGGTCTATCTGGACCCCAATGCAGCGACCGTGCTGCCCCTTACGCCCTTCTTGCTCGCCGGTTTCGTGATGACGCTGTTCTGGCTGAGCTGATTGCTTTTTCAAAAGCCCTGATCCGACACGGTTAGTTCGACACGGTCAGTTCGACTTTGGCCGTTTGCCCTGCTTCATCCAGCACACTGACCTGATAACTGCCCGGCCGCTCGAACACGGCGTTCAGGCTGCCGTCTTCGGCGACACTGCCTTGAGGCTTGCCATTGATGAACCACCAATACGGCCCCTGCCCGCCGAGCGTGGAGAGCTGGAGCCGCAGGGGACCGCCGTTGGGCGTCGGCTGGCGCAGGCGGTCGCCGTTGCGGGCACCGACGATGGACATTGCTGCCAAAGACGGCAATGGAGGTGCCGGGCATTGCGGGTCTTCCTGGGGCAAACGCATTTCCCGGCGCTCGGCTTTGGGCAACCAGGGTTCGAGAGCGGCAGGCCACAATGCGATGGATCGCGCCTGGGCATCCGGGCAAGAGGCGCTGGTTCGCAGCCCCTGCGGCGAGAGCCAGACCTGTTGCAGCAAACCGGTCCCAAGGGGCTGATCCAATGCCTGCAGGGTAGGCGGGACGGTGTTGTCCAGGATCCAGGCAAAGCGTTGGCGGCGGCAGTTGGGGTCGCCTCGATCCAGGGGTTGCCCCTGAGGCCAGCAGATCGCGGCGACGCCGACGCTGGCGGGCATGGGCTGGACCGGCGCGGCAATGGCCCGCTGTGCATCGCGATTGCTCAGCACATCGTGGACCTGCAGCATCAATGGCGCGGCCGAGGCCAGACCGAACTGACCGGGTACCGGGGTGCCATCCGGCCGACCGATCCACACGCCGATCAGATAGCGCGGCCCGACGCCGATCGACCAGGCATCGCGAAAGCCGTAGCTGGTGCCTGTCTTCCAGGCCAGCGCGGGACGCTGGACCAGGTCGGCGTGCCGGTCCTGATCCGGTCGGGCTTGACCGCTGAGGATACTCCGCACGATCCAGGCGGCACCTGCCGACATCATGGGTCGCTCGCGCAATGCATCCTGTGGCTGCCAGCGCAGGACGGCGCTGTTGCCGCTACGCGCGAAGGCGCTGTAGGCGGCGACCAGATCGTCGAGCCGACTGCCCACGCCGCCCAGGACCATGGCCAGATTGGGCACGGCGGCCAGCGGCCAGCTCAGGTTCAGGCCACCGTTGCGCAACTGCGCGGCAAAGCGTTTGGGGCCCAATGCTTCGAGCAACTGCACGGCGGGCAGGTTGAGCGAGAGGGCCAACGCCGAGCTGGCCGCGACCGGACCGCTGAACCCCGCAGAGAAGTTGCCGGGCCGGTAGTCCCCGTACCGTCGCGGGACATCCTGCAACAGCGATTCGGAGTGAATCAGTCCGGCATCCAGGGCCATGCCATAGAGAAACGGCTTGAGCGTGGAGCCTGGCGAGCGGATGGCGCTGACCATGTCGACATGGCCAAAGCGCCGGGTATCGGCGAGGTCCACTGAGCCCAGGTAGGCACGCACGGCCATGGTCTGGGCATCCACTACCAGAATCGCCGCCGACGTACGCTCCGGCAGGCGCGCACGCCAGCCCAGCAGCAGGTCTTCGAGACGCCGCTGCAGGCTGGCGTCGATCAGGGTGTGGATGAGCGGCGGGCTGTCGCTGCGGTTCAGGCGCCGGGCCAGCAACGGGGCCAATGCCGGCTCCTGCCGAGGGGCCAGCAACAAGGGCTCCTGTTGTGCTTCGCGCACTTGAGCGACGGGCCACACGCCTTGGTCGGCCATGCGTTGCAGCACTTTATCGCGAGCGGCCTGCGCCAGCTGCGGATGCCGGTCAGGACGCAGGCGGCTCGGCGCCTGGGGCAGCACCGCCAGCAAGGCGGCTTCGCTGCGGGTGAGCTGCGCGGGCGGCTTGCCCAGATACGCCCAACTGGCTGCCGCCACGCCTTGCAGGGTGCCACCGAACGGTGCGCGATCCAGGTACAGCGTCAGGATCTGCCTCTTGCTCAGGTGCCACTCCAATTGCGCGGTTCGCCATAACTGGTGCAGCTTGCCGGAGAAGGTCCGCGAATGCGGATCGAGCAGCCGCGCCACCTGCATCGATAACGTACTGCCGCCCGAAAGCACTCGCCCACCGCTGAGGTTGAGCCAGGCCGCGCGGACCAGCGCCAGCGGATTGATACCTGGATGTTCGTAGAACCAGCGGTCTTCGTAGGTCAGCAAGGCTTCCAGATAATAGGGCGACACCTGCTCCACGCTGGTCGGATAGCGCCACACGCCCTCGGCATCGGCGAAGCGCCACAGCGGTGTACCGTCCTCGGCCAGCACCACGCGCGCCAGGTCATCCTGTGGCAACGGCAGCGGCCAGAGCCGATCGGCCAGCCATAGGAGCACCATCGGTACACCAAGCGCCAACAGCGCGTGGCGAATGAATCTACGTCGAGGCGACTTCGGAAAAACGAGAATGCTGCGGATCAAGTGCGCCAACCTTGCTGGCGCTGTCGGGAACTTGGTTCGCTGGCGCATGGCCAAAGGGGGCACAATGGCGTGAATGCCACTAACCGAATCAGGACGCAGCTATGCATGTAGAAGGCTTTTTCGAGTGGTTGGGACAGGCCCTGGGCGCCATCATCCGCTGGGTGGTCGACAGCCTGAGCTGGCTGTTCAGCCTGCTCGGCAACGCAGGAGGCAACTTCGTCGACGGCCTGTCGCGGACCTTGGGCATGGACACGAACATCGTCACCATCGCGGCCCTGATCGTGGGCCTGCTGTTTCTGTATTCCGCTGTCCGAGCGTTCATGCGTGCGTCGATCATCATGGGTGTCATCTGGGCCGTGCTGGGCCTTTGGTTGCTGAGCTGGATCATTCAGTAAACCCTCTGGCGAATGGCAAAGGCAGCCAGCGGCTGCCCTTGCACATGGTTACCTGGGCCGAACCGTAAGGTCCGCTGGCGTAGCGCCGACCGCATGCCAGCCTGGCCGGTACATCGATTCCACCTGCGGCGGCGGGACCTTGTAGGTACCGGGGGTCACTGCACGAGCCAGGTACAGCAGGTGCGTGCTGCCATAACCATCGAGTTTGAGTGCCGCCACGTAGCGGTCATCGCGAAACTCCTGATGCTGCAGGCTGGCGTTCTGCATCGATTCGCGCCACTGCCTGACGTTGCTGCTGGCGTCGTCCAGGCTGGCGGCACTTTGCGCCAGATTCTGATTCTCGATTTCCAGGCCGGCAGGCAGCAGATCCACCACCAATGCATCCGCTACACGCTGCTTGGCGCCCACGACCAGATGCACCAGCACCAGATCGCCGCTCTTGAGGGCGTCGAGCTTGAGCGGCTCGCCGTCCAGGCTCAGGTATTGGCGACGGATCGACAGATTGTCTGCAGAGGGCGCCGGTGGCTGTGCCGGATAGCCCGACAAGGTCAACTGCTGGTACAGCGGCTGTTGCGTCTGGCTGGTGACGGTGAGCGCCTCGGACAGCGCGCCGTCGGCCAGCTTCAGCGCCGGCTGGGCGTCAGTCAGCGCGTGGCTGGTGCCGGCACTTTGCAGCTGGGCGGCCCAGGGTTGCTGAGGCGAAGCCAGTGCCGTGCGACCGGCCAGATACAGGGCGTTGCGCTCTTGGGTGGAGAGCCAGCTGCTGCTGGCGAGCAGATCAGAAAGAGTGAACAGACGCTCTTCGAGCGTCGCTTTGCTCAGGTCATTCTCCTGCAGCAAGGCGAGTACCAGGGCCTGGTCGCGCAGCGGGCTACCGTAGTCGCCGAGCCAGTCAGCATCGCTGCGACTGGCCGCCAGACCGGCCTGCAGCGCCTGGTCGGCGCGCGGCTGGTCGCCCATCTTCCGCAGGGCGATCGCCAACTGCACCAGGGGCAAACCCGAGCGTGCATCGCTGCGCCGGTCGAACAGGCTGCGCAGCGCGCCCAACGGCGCCTGTTGGCTGCGCGCGAGCACCAGACCGGCATACGCCTGAACCGCGAAGCGGGTGTGTTCCAGGTTGTCGCTGTAGTCGGCCTCGATCAGGTCGCGCTCCTGCAGGTAGCGCAGCAGCCGCTCATTGGCCTTCTTCAACGGCTCCGGGGGTACGGCATAGCCTTGATCGCGGGCGCGCAGCAGGAAGTCGGTCACATAGGCCGTCAGCCAGTACTCCTCCTCGCCATCCGCGCCCCACAGCCCGAAGCTGCCGTTGTAGCGCTGCATGCCCAGCAGCCGTTCGATGCCGATGTCCATCTTGCGTTTGCGCTCGGCATCCGTATCACTCTCCACTCCCAGCTTCTTCAGGCTGGCGGCATCGGAATACAGCGACGGGTACAGGCCACTGACGGTCTGCTCCAGGCAGCCGTAGGGATATGCCCTGAGCGCCTTGATCTGCTCGCCGATGTTCAGCGGCGGCCGACTCGACAGAGTCAGCAGCGCCTCTCGTCCTGCGGGTTCGAAGGGTGACAGGGCACCGGTCGGCAGCGTCCAGGGTTGATCCTTGAGCACGCTGCGCAGATGCCTGACCAGGGCGGGATAGGCAGGACGCACGCCCAGGGTCCAGTCCCGAGTGATGGGCGGCAAGGTTTCACCAGGCAGGTCGAGGCCCTCGATCAGCACTTTGATGTGCCCCTGGCCCAACCCGCCCGAGGCTTGCACCGGCACGTACAGCGTCTGCCGCTCGCCCTTGGCCAACTGCAGCTGCTTGCGGGGGGCGTCCAGCAGGGTCAACGGGCCTTCGGTGTTCAACTGCACGGTCAGGGTCTGTGATCGTTCGGTCAGGTTGGTGATGTCGAGTGCAACGCGCGCCTGGTCGCCGCCGGCAAGGAAGCGCGGCGCGGACAGTTCTGCGACCAGGGGCGCGGCGACCACGGTCTTGGCCTCGGCCATGCCGAAGCGATCTTCGGTCCAGGCTTGCGCCATCACCCGCAGCTCGCCGTTGAAGTCGGGGATATCGAGGGTCAGCTGCCCTTCGCCTTGCTCGTTCAGCGTCAAGGGGGCACTTTGCAGGGCCACGATGTTGACGCTGGTCTGTGGACGCTTGCCGCCCTTGGCCAGGTTGGCGGCATCGCCACCGAAAGCCAGACTGGCGAGCCGCCCCTGCCCCGCCTCGATCAGTTGGCCGTAGACGTCCAACTGGTCGGCACCGTAGCCCTTGCGACCGAACAAGGCGGTGAAAGGATCCGGCGTGGCGTACTGGGTGATATTGAGGATACCCACGTCCACCGCGGCCAGCAGCACGTGAGCCTGACGCGGGATACTGCCGTCGCTGTTGCGTGCCTGCACCTTGACCGTGAGCGGCTGCTGGGGACGCATGGTCGAGGGCGCGTCGAGGCTCAGCACCAACTTGCGCGCAGCGCGATCGAGCGGCAGGTGCAGCAGGCCGACCGCACGCTTGGGGGTGACGTTGGCCTTGCGTTCGCCGGGGCGAATCACCAGCGCGCTGATGTAGAGATCATGCCGGGCCCATTTCGGATCGACCTTGATGTCGAAGGTCTTGCCCTCGGCGGGCACGTCGATTTCCTGCCAGAACAAGGGGCCCTCTGCAGATTCCACCAACAGATAGCCGTTGCCGGCGGCCGGTGGTGTCACCGTCACCCTGGCGGTGTCGCCATCGCCGTAGTGAGGCTTGTCCAGCGCCAGCTTGACCTGATCCGGGCGTACCGCGCCGCCCTCGGTATTGTCCTGCCAGCTGTAGCCAGCCCAGAAACGCAGGCTGCTGACCAGGCCGGTTTGTGGGTCTTCGACCTCGACGCGATAGGGCCCCCACTCCACGGGGAAACTGACCTTGGTCGTACCGCCTTCGGCGACCGAGACAGTCTCCTCGCTGAGGTTCAGGTATTTCTCGTTGTAGTTGTAGCTCCAACCGTCGCTCTCGGAGTAATTCCAGTAATAGTCGCGGCGCTCGCGCACCAGCCGTACCTTGAGCCCATCGGCCGCGAGCTTGTGGCCTTGGGCGTCGGCGACCAGCAACTCGAACTCGGCCGGCCCGTCGCCGTCGACGTTCTCGCCGTCGAACCTGCCGCGCACGCCGGGCAGCCGTTCAGCGGGCCAGACCGGCTGCACCAGCCGGCGCGTGATGGGACGACCACCGGACTCCTGCAGGCTGGCTTGCAGCACCAGTTGCAGGGGCGACTTGGCGTCACTCCAGCGGCTGTCGATGGCGAGGTTGGCCTTGCCCTGCGCATCGAGGGGGGTTTCATCAAGCTCCAGATCCTGACTGAGTTCGCCTTCGGTCAAAGAGCCGAACTGGAAACCCGGCAGCGCAGGCACCGCCTCGCGCAGCGGACGCACGTACAACTGGCCGCTGAGCCGATTGCCCGAGGCCGGAGCGCCGTACAGATAGCGGCCGGTTACGTCGACATCCAGCGTATCGGCAGGTGCGATAGGCGTGTCCTGGCCCTTGAGGTCCAGGGCCAGGCGCTCGGGGAGGAAGTCCTCCACCTGGAATTCATAGGCCTGAGGCTTGCCGTCCCCCAGGTCGAACAGCAGTTGCCAGCGCCCGGTTGGGGCTTCGCCCGCCAGTGGCAGCTGATAGCGATAGAAGCCCGCATCGTCCGGTTGCCAGACGAATTTGCGGCTGAGCTGGTCGTCCGGGCGGCGGACCTCGACGCTCACCGGTTGCGGCTTGACCAGGTGGCCGTCGTTGTCGCGCAGCAATGCGTTGAGCAATACGGTTTCGCCAGGGCGATACAGGTCGCGCGGACCGAAAACGAAAAACTGCAACGGATGTGCCTTGGGACCGGCGATGTCGAACTCGGCCAGATCCAGGGCAGCAGTATTCAGCCGCAGCAGGCTGGTCTGCTCGCCGCGATGGGCCAGCAGCACCTCGGCTTTGACCGGAGAAGCCATTTCGGTATGGCCTGCAGCGTCGGTCTTGCTCTCACCGATGACACGGCCCTGAGCGTCCAGCAACTGCAGGCTGACGTCGGCCAGCGCCTGACCGCCTTCAAGGGCTTGGGTGAAGACGTCCAGGCGGTCGGCGTAGCGATGCACGGACAGCCCGATGTCACTCAGCGTGAACAGCGTCGTCGGTTGGGCATAATCGTAGGTGCCCGAGGCACGCATCACCGCCAGATAGACGCCCGGCTGCTGCAACGGCTTGATACCGCCGATGGGCAGCAGCAGGGTCTCGCGGGTATTGGCCGCCGGATCGAGATTGAAGCGACCGCCGTAGACCAGCTCGGCCATGGGCAACAGCTCGCGGGATTCATAGCTTTGCAGGCTGCTGTTGCGGCCCCAGCGACTGAGAAAGGCCGGCAGTTGCTCGGGCCGTATGCGGAAGAATTCGACATCGACCTTGTCGACGTTCAGCGCAATCACCGGCAAGCCTTCGGCCAGTCGGGTAGGCAACAGCGAGCCGCGGCTGGCGAAGCCCACGGTGGGCTGCAAGTCCTGGGTTTCCAGGCGACTGCTGTACGCACTGGCCAAGGTGCCCTGGTTCACCGAAAGCAGGCCGGCATCGACCGTCAGCGCCAGTTTGCGCTTGGGCTCCAGATGGCGGAAGCGCAGCTCCATCAGGTTGTCGGACAGTTCCCAGGCGCCGTCCAGTGTGCCTCGGGTGCTGTCGACTAGGTGAACCTTGTCGGCGAAGTTCTGCTTGGGATCCAGCGGTGCGGTGAAGGTCACCGAGAGGGTGCTGGCGCCATCAAGCTGAATTTCCGAGGCATCGGCGACGGTCAGCTCACGGCCTTCGTAGCGCTTCGCCAGGACAGGCAGATCGACGCTGGCCGCAGGTTTGGGCGCAGCCGTTGCTGCGACAGGTGGCGCGGGTTCGACGGGTTTTTCCGAGGTCGATGAATCGCACCCGCCGAGCAGGGCCAGTGCGCAGGCCAGAAACAGTCCTTTGTTCAATGTGAGGTACCTGGGGCAGTGAAAAGCAAGGCTGAGAATATATATCAATATTGACGTTTTCGTAGGCAGGGTTACCGGTTGAGACAACTGTGCCGTGGTGTTGCGAGTGTGGGCTACAATCCCCGCCCCGAATGCGGAGCTTGCATGTCTACCCTACTGACCGACTGGCGCCATCGCCTCACCCACAAGCACGTCTGGACCCTGGCCGCGCCGATGATTCTGTCCAACCTGTCGGTCCCGCTGGTGACGCTGGTGGACAGCGCCGTGATCGGCCATCTGCCCCACGCTCACCAGTTGGGCGCAGTGGCCGTGGGCGGCAGCCTGTTTACGTTCATGGTGTCGCTGATGAGTTTCCTGCGCATGGGCACCACCGGTTTCGCCGCGCAGGCGGCCGGGCGCCGCGACGGTGACGCGCTGCGCCAGATCCTCGTGCAGGGCCTGAGCCTGGGGCTGCTGTTTTCCCTGCTGCTGTCGATGCTGGCCCTGCCCTTCAGCCACCTCGCCCTGAGCTTCATGTCGCCGTCCGCGGCACTGCAGCAAGCCACCCATGACTTTTTCCAGACGCGCCTGTTGGGGCTACCTGCGGCCCTGGTCAGCTACGCCCTGATCGGCTGGTTCCTTGGTACCCAGAACGCCCGCGCGCCGTTGCAACTGCTGCTGACCACCAACGTGGTCAACATCGCCCTGAACCTGTGGTTCGTGCTCGGCCTGGACTGGGGCGTCCTGGGCTCGGCGCGCGCGTCAGTGATTGCCGAATGGGTTGGCGCCCTGCTCGGCCTGGCCCTCACCCGTCCCTCCCTGCGCGCCTATCCGGGGCATCTGGTGTGGACAGCACTGCAGTCGTGGCGCAACTGGCAGCCGCTGCTGGGCGTCAACCGCGATATCTTTCTGCGCAGCCTGGCGCTGTCCGGGGTCTTTCTGCTGATCACCATTCAGGGCGCACGCTTGGGCGACGCTACCGTGGCCGCCAATGCCCTACTGCTCAACGGTCTGCTCATCACCGCCTACGCGCTGGACGGCCTGGCCCATGCGGTCGAAGCGTTGTGCGGGCACGCCATCGGTGCGCGCGATCGGCAAACGCTGCGCCGTTCGCTGGTGGTGTCCTTTGGCTGGTCGTTGATCGCCAGCAGCGGGTTTGCCGTGCTGTTTCTGCTCGGTGGACATGTGTTCGTCAATCTGCAGACCGATATTCCCAGTGTCCGTGAGGCGGCCTATCCGTTCCTGCCCTACCAGGCCGTGCTGCCGCTGATTGCGGTGGGGAGCTATCTGTTGGACGGCCTGTTCATTGGTGCAACGCGGGCGCGGGAGATGCGCAATGCGATGCTGGTCAGTGTGGTGGTGATGTTGCCGATCGGCTGGTGGAGCACCGGGTTCGGGAATCATGGCCTGTGGATCAGTTTCCTGCTGTTCATGATGCTGCGGGCGGTGACGCTGGGGTGGATTGCTTGGCGGTTGCAGCGCAGGGATGAGTGGGTATCGTAACGGATGGGTGTGAACGAGGTTTCACACTTCGTTCACAGCGTCTATACCCCGAACAGCACTCATACATCCCTACGGCAAGAATTTCAATACGATAAACTGACAATCAATCAGCTAAACCTTATTAGCTAACGCGGACACTTTCGTGTGACAGGAAGAGTCAACATCCAACCTGTATAGAACACAGCAAAACTTCGCGAGATCATTACTAGAAGTAACAAGGTCTTCTTTGCACTATCACGACTCCGCCTCCAGCCAAATGTAACCATTAGTTAAAATCACGTTAACAAGCGATACATATCCATATCCCGTCTATAGACTACGCCGCCTTCCACTTCACTATCGATTGGAAATCCGTAAATAAGGAATAGGGATGTCTACACTTCGCACTTTGTTTGCCGTCACGCTCATCGTATTGACCACTGGCTGCGCGAGCGGACTCAACTCCGCCCAGCAATCCGAACTTGCCATGCTCCGCGCGAAAAACCTCGCTGTGGAAGTCAAACAACCCGTCCTCGGTGCCGGCCTTGGCCTGTTGCCTGGCGGTGGGTCGTTTTATGGCCGCGCCTATGGTTGGGGCGTGGTCAACCTGCTTCTGTGGCCAGCGTCCATTCTATGGGACCCGGTCAGCGGCTACGACGCTGCCGAAACTTTGAACTATCATGCCAGCAGAGAGCATGTCGCCAACTTGAGAAAACGTGACATAAACGAGCTTGACTCCAAACTCACCACCAATGAGATCGATCTGAAAGCCTACACCCTGGAAAAGCGCAAGATCGAAGATAAATACCAGTGAGCCTTTGACCTCATAGAAAAAGCCTGCAATTAAGCGGGCTTTTTCCTACAAGGACTTTGACACTAGCAGAGTGCCTGGATGCCGCTTCCAAAGCTATTGCAACTGTACACTTCCATCCCCACCCTGAACGCGTCGAACACCTGCTTCGATGACCTCTGCACGCAGTACGTACAGCACCTACTCAAATAAAATCCAAGAATAGTGTCTGCGGTGACTGGCAAGATTGATCTATTTACGCAAACGAACTTCCGCTGTTTCGGGCTTGCCCTCGACGAACCGCACAACGTCATCCAGCACGGGCGCCAACCAGCGCAGGGGCCAGGCGAATGAGGCAACCAAGGTGCGGTGGTCCAGTCGGCGGTAATAGCGTTCCTGCACCAGGACGCCAGCGGCGCGCAGTCGGTGCGCCAGGCCTTCGCTGTTGCGTACCGGGTCCACGGTCGAGTCATGGGTCGCGGCGATGAGCAACGCCGGAGGTGAGTCGGCCAGAGGCTGGTTGATGGGTTGCGATTGGGGCGGTGAATCGGGGAAGAAGAATACCGGCTTGGCCTCGGGATTCTCGATCGGCAGGAAATCATAGGGGCCGGCCAGGCCGATCCAGCCGCGCAGCGCATGGGCGGGGACCCCGGCTTTACGCAGCCACTGCGGATCGAGGGCAAGCATGGCCGCGTTGTAGCCGCCGGAGCTGTGGCCCATCACGAACAGACGGCGAACGTCGCCACCGTACCGAGCGATGTTTCGATAGGTCCAGGCAACGGCATCGGCGCCGTCTTCGATGAAGCTGGGATAGCGCACCTGCGGGTAGAGACGGTAGTCGGCGACCACCACCAGAATGCCGCGAGCAGCCAGCGCCTGGGCGACGAAACGATAGTCGCCTCGCTCGCCGCTGTTCCAGGTGCCCCCATAGAAAAAAACCACCACCGGTGTGGCCGGCAGTGGTCGAGTGGGACGATAGACGTCCAGCTTCTGACGCGGATCGACGCCGTAGGCCACCCCCTCAGTGAGCTGGTAGCCACTGGACGGCGTCACGACATCCAGGGTGCACAACCCGGAGCAGCCGCCCAGCAGCCCCAGCAGGGCAGCGAGGGCGAGCAACCGGGCAGCCAGGCCCATGCGTTACGAGGACAGGTACGAAGAACGGGTCAGGCCCAGGCGCAGGGCGTCCAGGTACTGGGTGCGTTCGCGCGCAGTGATCTTGGCACTGGCGACCTTGTCGCGGTAATGGGTCATCAGCTCTTCGGGGGACAGGTGCACATAGCGCAGCATGTCTTCGATGGTGTCATGGGTTTCGATACCGGCGCTGTACACGCTGCCATCCTGACGCTGATAGATGTTCACCGAATCGGTGTCACCGAACAGGTTGTGCATGTCGCCGAGGATTTCCTGGTACGCGCCGACCAGGAAGATGCCCAGCAGGTAATCCTCACCCTGGTTGACGGCGTGTACCGGCAGGCTGGTCTCGATGCTTTGCTCATCCACGTACTGCTTGATCTTGCCGTCGGAGTCGCAGGTCAGGTCCTGCAGCACGGCGCGACGCAGCGGTTCTTCGTCGAGACGATGCAGCGGCAGGATCGGCAGCACCTGGCCGATGGCCCAGGTATCGGGCAGGCTTTGGAACACCGAGAAGTTGCAGATGTACTTGTCGGCGAGCTTGTCGTTGAGCTCGTCCAGTACTTGGCGATGGGAACGCTGGCGGGCCTTGAGCGAGTTGTGCAGGCGACGGCACACGGCGAAGTAGCACTGTTCGGCCAGCGCCTTCTGCGCCAGGGTCACCTTGCCGTCGGCGTACTGCGCAGCGATGTCGCTGATGTAGTGCGTGGCGCGCCAGTAGTTCTCGGTGACCATCTCGATATCGGTCGGGCCGAGCAGGTCGACGAGCCACTGCAGGGTTTCGGGCAGGCTCTGCTTGTCGACGATCTCGGGGACTTCGTCGTTGTGACGTTCGACGTCGGTGACCTGCACCACCAGCATGGCATGGTGCGCGGTCAGTGAGCGGCCGCTTTCCGAGAAGATGTGCGGATGCGGCATGCCTTGGGCATCGCAGAACTCCTTGAGCATGCCCACCACGACACCGGCGTAGTCGTCCATGTCGTAGTTGATCGAGCTGGCGTTGCGCGAATGGGTACCGTCGTAGTCGACTCCCAGACCGCCGCCCACGTCGATGTGATCGACCGGCAGGCCGAGCGCGCGCAGCTCGCCGTAGTAGCGGATCGCTTCCTTGAAGCCATGCTGGTAGTCCGCCAGGTTGGCGATCTGCGAACCCATGTGGAAATGCAGCAGGCGAATGCCTTGATCGACCCCGGCTTCGCGGAAGCGCTCGACCACCGACAGCAGTTGCGCAGCGGACAGGCCGAACTTGGATTTTTCTCCGCCGGTGTCGGCCCACTTGCTCGAAGCCAGGGACGAGAGACGCACGCGCAGGCCGATCTGCGGCTTGACCTTGAGGTCGGCCGCTTCCTCGATGACCAGCGCCACTTCGGACTCTTTTTCGATGACGATGAAGACGTTGTGGCCCAGCTTCTGGCCGATCAGGGCCAGACGGATGAACTCACGGTCCTTGTAGCCGTTGCAGACGATGGTTCCACCTTTCGGCGCCAGAGCCAGCACGGCCAGCAGCTCGGGCTTGGAACCGGCTTCCAGGCCGATCGAGACGTCCTGGGTGGCGATGATGTTTTCCACCACCGCTTCCTGCTGGTTGACCTTGATCGGGTACAGCGCGGTATAGCGATTCTGGTATTCCAGGCGGGCGATGTTGGCATCGAAGGCCCCGGTCAGCTGGCGCACGCGGTCTTGCAGGATGTCGGGGAAGCGCACCAGCAGCGGCAGCGACAGGCCGCTCTTGCGCAGGTGGTCGACCTGTTCGTAAAGATCGATCGGCGAGCTGTCCGGGCCGTTGGGACGAACCTCGACACGGCCGGCCTCGTTGATGGCGAAATAGCCCGCGCCCCAGTGGCGGATGCCATAAACGCTGCGGCTGTCGGCCACGGTCCATTGGCTGCCATCGTCTTTGCGTGTGCGTCGTACGGACATCGAGGTCCCCTATGAAAAAAGTCGGTTGTCACGGGCCGTCAGGCCCTGCGCAGTGTAGAGGGTAAAGATGACGGTTGCTGCGCCTGCAGGGGTAGACCCCGGCGAGTACCTCAAGTTTGCAAGGCGTGTGGCTCAGCCACCGGATTTGCGGGCCTTGAAGCCCTGCTTGACCAGCTCGGCAAGCAGCAGCTCGACGTGATCGCCCTGGATCTCGATGACACCCTCTTTGAGCGCGCCACCCGTGCCGCAGCGGCGCTTGAGGGTGGTCGCCAATTCCTTGAGGGCATCGGCTGGCAGCGGCACGCCGGTGATGGTGGTCACGGTCTTGCCGCCACGCCCTTTGCTTTCCCGCCGCACGCGAGCGATGCCGTCGCCTTCGGGTACGGCCGCTTGCTTGCAGGTACAGGCGTCGATGGGCTGACGGCAGTCGGGACAATGCCGACCGCTGTCGGTAGAGAACACCAGGCCGCCCAGGGCGGCGAAGGATGCGGCTTTCTTGGCCACCGGCATGCCTCATGTGAAGTGGATCAGGCCGCGCAGTTTAGCGGGAAACGCGGTGTGTGCTAAGGGCCTGAAGGAAGCAATTGCCGAGGTTGTGCGGATTTCATGGAAGAGTGCGGGGTGTCAGGGAGTGCGCGGTGTTTTTTCGCGGCCGGTGACCGCTCCTACGTGGAATAAGCGCGCTCGGGGCTCGGTGCGGTACGGCTTATCAGGCGTTGTCGCGGCAAGCCAGGTAACGCAGCAACGCCGCCACCGAGTCGGGGCAATACGGTTCCGTGGCGCTCTCGTCGAGGGCCTGCTGTACAGGCATGAAGCGCGCCTCGAGGACCTCTTCGGGTTGCAGCTCCAGCGGTCCATCCCAGACGGCCGAGAACACCGCACACCACACGCGGTTGCCCGGCTGGTCGAAGAAAAACTGCTCGTGGGCGGTCAACTCGACACCGCTCACGCCCAGTTCCTCTTCGAGCTCGCGTGCAGCCGATTCAGCATAGGTTTCATCGCCCTGCACCATGCCACCGGCAGCCACGTCCCAGTAGCCTGGATAGATCGCCTTGCTCAACGTACGCCGGTGAACACAGAGTTCGCCTTCGCTGTTGAACAAGAGGATATAGGTCCCGCGCCCGATCAGCCCACGGTCACGCAACTCCGCTCTGGGCAGGGTTCCCAACAAGCGGTCGGACTCATCGACCCAGGCAATCGACTCGGCATCGGACGCTGCGCGATGTTCGACCTCCTGGGTCGAGATCGGCATGTTCTCAGCCCTGCGACAGCAGCTGGCGCAGGTCGATCACTGCAGCGTTGGCCCGCGAGATGTAGTTGGCCATGACCAGCGAGTGGTTGGCCCACATGCCGAAACCGCTGCCGTTGAGAATCATCGGGCTCCAGACCGGTGCCTGGGAAGCTTCCAGCTCGCGGATGATCTGGCGTACGCTCACGGTTGCGTTCTTCTTGGCCAGCACGTCGGCGAAATCGACTTCGATGGCGCGCAGCAGGTGCGACAGCGCCCAGGCCTGACCGCGGGCTTCGTAGAAGACGTTATCGATCTGCATCCACGGGGTTTCGACGATTTCCTCGTCCACCTGCGGTGCCTGACCAGCGATCACGCTTTCGGTCTTGAGGGTCGTGTTCAGTTTGACGCGACCAACGCTGGCCGACAGCCGTTGCGACAGCGAACCCAGTCGGGTACCGACGTCGCCCAGCCAGTTGTTCAGGTTGTCGGCGCGGGTGTAGAACAGCGCGTTGGTCTGGCTTGGATCGGACAGACGATTCTGGTAGCGCGTCAGCAGGTTGATGCCTTCCTGAAACTCCGATTCGCTGGAGGGCAGCACCCAGCTCTTGTTGTCGAAGTTGAAACGCGGCTCGGCACGCGCCAAGTCACCGTCTTCGGCCGACTGCGACTGCGAACGGGCGAAGTCCTTGCGCAGGGCGCGGCTCAGGTCACGCACCTGTACCAGCACGCCGTATTCCCAGCTGGGCATGTTGTCCATCCACAGGCCGGGTGGAAAACGGTCGTTGGAAATGTAGCCACCGGGCTTGTTCAGCAGGGTGGAGGCCACGGCCTTGAGGGTTTCCACCGTGGTATAGCCCACTACCATCTGACGTCCGTCACGCTGCGCTGCGGCCTGTGCGTTCTGCTGCACCGGGAACAGTTCGGGCTCTTCACTCCAGTACCAACCCAGCAACAGGGTCACGACCAGATAGACAGCCAATGCGCCCAGTAGCGCTTTGCTCAGCAACAGGCTCTTCACAGAGCTGCGTGTTCTGCCACTGGTGTCGGCACGCTCGCGCGCATCGCCTGTGCCCGCACGATTCTTCCAGTCCAGCATGGCTTATGTCCTTTCTATCGCGGAATTCATGGGTTCTGACCTCGTCACTTGGCTAACGTGCCTCCTACGGGCAAAGTTTTCCAGGTGAGATAGCGCAACGGCACTATAAAGGATGCACAAGCAGGCTGCAGCCGCGGCAAAGGCATCCGGATGTGTCAGACCAGGACGAGGTGCCGATCGACGATGAAAGCCATGTGCCATCTTTTTAACATTCACGTCACGAGCCTGTAACAGATCGGCCATACCTTCACGCACTGACCATTTCGCTGTTGGTAGTGCCCCATGCGCCTGAAACTGCTCACCAATCTGAACACGTTGTTGCTGGTCGCCGTGTGCACTGCACTGGCGGCGACCCTGTGGTGGTCGCAAAGGGCCTTGGAGCAGCCTTATCTGCTGATGGAGCGCTACCTGCAACTCTCACGTCAGTTCCAGGATGAAGTCGTGCGCAACGTTCAGGATTACCTGAACAGTGGTGACGCGCTGCGCCATGCCGAAGCCACCCAGGCCTTGACCCGGCTGCGTGAAGGCATCACCGGGCTGCCGGCAGAGCTCACCGGCCCCCTGCTGCAGGAAGTGGATGCGCTGGTGACGTTCACTGCCGAGCAACTGCTGGCGGCCGGCAAGCTGGCGGGCGACCCTCAGGCCCTGCTGGTGCAGGCCGAACGCGAACTGGGCGGCACGCTGGAACAGCTGGCCCGGTATGCACAGGGTGATAGCGCTTATCAGGCGGCGCTGCTGAGCGCCAGCCAGCAATTGGCCAAGCTGACCCTGGCGCGGGAGAAGATGGTCAGCAGCGGACACAGTGAGCTGGCCGCCGACGTGGAGCGCGAACTGGCCGGCATCAGGACCCAAGCCACCACCTTGCAAGGCTTGCCGCTGCTGGGGGTTTCCAGCACCAGCGCATCGAGTGCCGATGATTTCGCTTCTTTGATGGGTTTGCAGAATGAGAACACCACGACTACTCAGGACGACGGCGTGGACCTCAAACGCGAGTTGGCCAGCCTGTTGACGCGGTACCCGGCCGAATTGAGCCGCACCCGTGAACTGATCCAGCGTCGGACGGAACTGGCCGAGGCCGCGCAGCAACGCATCGGCGCGGTCCAGCAGGGCCTGGGAGCGCTGGAACCCGGCGTACGCAGCCAGCACGCTCGAATCCAGAGCGAAGTACGGCTTCTACAAGGTGCCATGATCGGCCTGATTCTGTTGATCGCACTGCTGATCGACGTCTTGCAGCGGCGCCTCGCCGGCGTGCTGACGCGCCTGGATCCGGCCCTCTCGACCTGGGCCGAGGGTGACTTTGCCCGGCCCATTGCCCTGGGCCGGACCAATCATGAATTGCAGGCCATTGAAGCGTCCCTCAATCGCCTGCGCCTGTATCTGGTCGAGTTGGTCGGCACCATTCGCCAGAACGCCGAGCAGGTGGCCGGGAGCAGCCATCAACTGGCCGAGCTCAGTGGTGGCCTGCATCAAGGGGCGCTGCGCCAGGCTGGCGATACTGCGCAGATTCGCGATGCACTGGGCGAGCTGGAAGCGACCATCGGCCAAGTGGCCGGTGACGCCAGTCAGGCTGCGGCGGCCAGCCGCCTGGCGGGTGATGCGGTGGAGCATGGTCAGCAGGTCATCGGGCAGAGCCTGAGAGGACTGCATGCGCTGGTGGGTGAGGTGCAGGGCAACGCGCAGATGATCGAACAGCTCGCCGAGGAATCGGCCACCATCGGCGAGGTGCTGACCGTGATTCGCTCGATCGCCGACCAGACCAACCTGCTNNGGGTCGCGGTTTCGCGGTGGTGGCCGAAGAGGTGCGTTCGCTGGCGTCGCGCACGACCGGGGCGACCCATCAGATTCAGACCTTGATTGCCGGCCTGCAGACGGTTGCGCGCGATTCCGTGCAGGGTATCCGCGCGCAGGTGGTTCATGCCCAGGCCACGGCGAGTCAGGCCGAGGCGGCGGACGGCGCGCTGGCGCAGATCGTCACGGCGATCCAGACCATCTCCGACACCGCCGTGCGCATCGCCGACTCGACTGCACAGCAAAGTGGCGCGGTAGGCGAGATTCGCGAGCACGGCGAGCGCATTCATGGCCTGGGTGAAGACAACCTGCAACTCATTGACCAGGGACGGGCTCAAGGCGAGCACCTGTTGCAACTGGGGGGCGAGCTGCGCATGGCGGTGCAGGCGTTCAGGGTCTAGCGCGGGCGACCCTGTCCAGGCGACCCTATCCGGGCGACCCATCCTGTTACATGAAATTGCCCCCTGCCGATTCGGCAGTACCGCACGGCTCCAGTATGATGCGCGCTCAGTTGCTGTTCGAGAAACGTCATGCGCCGCCTGCTCTGCCTCCTGTTGTTGGTTTTCGCACTGCCCGTCGCGGCTTCCGGCCTGCTCGACACACGGCCCAGCGCCACCCTGGGAGGCGCATCGCTGAACAACAGCGCCGACTTCCTTCCGGTCGGCCAGGCGTTCCAGCTCGAACAAGTGCAGTCGTCGGCGCAAGACATCACCCTGCGCTTCGTCATCGCCGAAGGCTACTACCTCTATCGCCACCGCTTCGAATTCAAGGCCGAACCCACCGACATCGCGTTGGGAACGGCACAACTGCCGCCTGGCGAGGCGAAACATGACGAGTACTTCGGCGATGTCGAGGTGTACCACGGCATTCTCGATGTGCACATTCCTCGCCCCAGCGGTGATCAGCGGGCCTTCACTCTAGCGGTGACCTTCCAGGGTTGTGCGGACAAGGGCTTGTGCTATCCGCCGGAAACCCAGCGCCTGTCCGTGGCGGGTATCGGTCAGGCTGCGCCGGTGGTCAGCCAGACGCCGGTCACGGATGGCTGGCAATGGCATGAACTGGCGTTGTTCTTTCTCGCCGGCATCGGCCTGACCTTCACACCCTGCGTGTTGCCGATGCTGCCGATCCTGTCCGGCGTGGTCCTGCGCGGGCAGGTCGGCGGGTGGCGCGGCTTCAGTCTGTCGCTCGCCTATGTGCTGCCCATGGCAGTCTGTTTCGCCTTGCTGGGTGCGCTGATGGGCAAGTTCGGCGCCGAACTCAATCTGCAGGCACGCTTGCAGTCGGTCTGGGTGCTGGTGCCCTTCGCCCTGTTCTTCGTGATTTTCGCCCTGGCCATGTTCGGTTTGTTCGAGCTCAAGCTGCCAGCGGCCGTGAGCCAGCGCCTCGATCGCGTGGCCGGCAATGCCAAGGGCGGCTCGCTGTGGGGCGCCGCGGTGCTGGGCGTGGTGTCGAGCCTGTTGGTGTCACCGTGCGTATCGGCGCCGCTGGCCGGGGCACTGCTCTATATCAGCGCCAGCGGCGATGCCTTGGGAGGCGGATTGAAACTCTTCGCCCTGGGCCTGGGCATGGGCGCGCCGCTGCTGTTGGTCGCCACCGGCGGCGCGGCCTGGCTGCCCAAGAGCGGCCCTTGGCTGGTGACCGTCAAGAATGCCATCGGCGTGCTGCTGCTGGGCCTGGCGATCGCCCTGCTCGCCCGGGTATTGCCGGGCAGTGTGACCCTGCTGTTGATCGGTCTGCTGGCCGCCGGCGTCGGTGTGTTCATGGGTGCTCTGGAGTGGGTGGTGAAACCGGCACGGCAACGCTTGCAACAGGTGCTGGGGCTGGGCTTTGTGTTCTACGCCCTGGCTTGCTGGCACGGAGCCCTGAGCGGCCAATCCGATCCTTTCCAGCCGCTGGCACGTCCTACCGTCAGCGCTTCGAATCCTGCCCTGCCGAGTACAACAGCCGATGCGTGGCAGACGGTCACCACCGGCGAAGGCTTCGAGCTGGCCCTGCAACAGGCCAAGGCCGCTGGTCAGCCTCTGATACTGGACTGGTATGCCGACTGGTGCATCAGCTGCAAGGTTATCGAGCATGAAGTACTGACCGATCCGCAGGTCATCGCGCGGCTGGCGGGGTATCGCAAGGTGCGCTTGGACATCACCCAGAGCAATGCCGAACAGCGCGCCCTGCTCGATCGCTTCAAGCTGTTCGGGCCACCGGCCTTGCTGTTCTTCGACGCCAACGGCATCGAACAGGTCGCCTCGCGGGTCGTTGGCGAAATCGATGCGGCAGGGTTCGTCGGGAAAATACCGTCATCAGGCGATGAATGATCGTCGGCAGTGACCGAAATCGACAAGCGAGTCACAAATTTTGCGCAAACATCGGACAACGTGCGGGCTATTGCGCTTAACTGGACAGACGCCTGGGCTTTCCGGCATAGTTCGCCCGCTCCGCATGTGAACCCGACGGTGAGAGGTCACTGAGAATGGACATGACCCGACAGCTTTTGCCGGCAGATGTCACCACCGACGTGACGCGCCGCTGTCGATGAGCATCCCACTGTTCGACGTGCGTATTTTTCACCGGCACGTTCAAGAATTTTCGCCGTCACTCGGCCCTTTTCAACGGCACATGAGTGTTCGCAGCCTTCTTTGAAAGGCGCTTGGCATAGAACACCTACTGAACGCCCCTGACCGACCCTTGGGAGTTGATGATTAATGGATATTCGTAAAGTCAAGAAACTGATCGAGCTGCTGGAAGAGTCCGGCATCGACGAGCTGGAAATCAAGGAAGGCGAAGAATCCGTACGGATCAGCCGTCACAGCAAGACCCCGGCCCAGCAGTACTATGCGCCCGCGCCGATGGCAGCCCCTGCCGCCGCGCCCGTGGCCGCCGCACCTGCTGCCGCAGCCGCCGAACCCGCTGCTGCCAAGTTGAACGGCACCGTGGCTCGCTCGCCAATGGTCGGCACCTTCTACCGCAAGGCGTCGCCAGCGTCGCCGGCATTCGTCGAAGTGGGCCAGACCGTGAAGAAGGGCGATACCCTGTGCATCGTCGAAGCAATGAAAATGATGAACCACATCGAAGCTGAAACCAGCGGTGTGATCGAATCGATCCTGGTAGAAGACGGTCAGCCGGTTGAGTACGACCAGCCGCTGTTCACCATCGTTTGA